>SHUN01000119.1 GCA_009697495.1 Bryobacterales bacterium
CTGGGTGATCGATCCGGTGAAGCGGACGGCTTGGGAATACCATGCGGGCGCGGAGCCGGTGCGAGTTAGCAGCGCGCTGCGCGCGGGGGAATATGCGGCCGGCGTGGATGAGCTGTTCTCGGCGATTGAGACGACACGATAGCCGGAATCCGGCAGGGTGTAGAATCAAGGCATGAGTTCCACCGTTCTCATGCCGGTTGAGGAATATCTGCATTTGTCGGAGAAGCCGACTTGTGAATACAGGGAAGGCGTTCTCTACCCCAAAGCCATGGCAACAACGTTTCACGGTCTGCTCCAATTCATGTTGATGATGATGCTCCACCGGCTGGGTCTTCAAACTGCTTCGGAGGTAACGGTCAGATTGTCTCCCACGAAGTATCTGGTTCCGGATGTAGTGGCTGCCCCGGTCCTTCAGAACCCCTACCCGACCGAGCCCGTCCTGCTATGCTGTGAAATCCTGTCTCCGGAGGACCGCCTCGGCACGATGCTGGCCAAGTGCGAGGAGTATCATGCGTGGGGCGTGCCGTACTGCTGGGTGATCGATCCGGTGAAGCGGACGGCTTGGGAATACCATGCGGGCGCGGAGCCGGTGCGAGCCAGCGGCGCGCTGCGCGCGGGGGAATACGCGGCCGGCCTGGATGAGCTGTTCTCGGCGATTGACGCCAAGGCTTAACGAGGCGTGCTTCTATTGATTCCACTGCTGTTGCTGCTGGCCGGTTGCGCGCCGGCGCCGAAGCCGGGGCCTGTCTACTTCGAGGTGGATAAGGCCACGGCAGGGACGATTCGCGGGACGATTCGGATCGAAGGGACGATGCCGGCGGCGAAGGTGATATCGCTGGACGCCGATCCGCAATGCGCGAAGCTGCACAGGGGCGGGAAGATTACCGAAGAGACGGGGGTGGGGAACGTCTTTGTCTACCTGAAAACGGGGCTGGAGGGGAAGACGTTTGCGCCCGTTACCGAGCCAGTGGTGATGGACCAGAAGGGGTGCTGGTTCGGGCCGCGCGTGGTTGGGATTCGGACGGGGCAGCCGTTCAAGGTGACCAACTCGGATCCGGTGACGCATAACATCCATCCGCAGCCGGTGAAGAATCGGGACTGGAACCAGAGTCAATCGCCGGAGGATCCGCCGTTGTCGCGCCGGTTCGCCGCGCCGGAGATTATGATTCCGGTGAAGTGTAACGTCCATAACTGGATGCGCGCCTGGATTGGGGTGGTGGATCATCCGTACTTTGCGGTGACGGGTGCGGATGGCGGGTTCGTTTTTCGGGATGTGCCGCCGGGAACGTATACGGTGGCGGTGTGGCAGGAGTCTCTGGGCACGCAGGAACAGACGGCGGCGCTGGGATCGGAATTAACGTTTACATTCAAAGGGAATTGAAAATGCGCATTGCGATTTTGGCGGTTTTGTTGGCCTTTTTGGCTGGTTGCGCGAAGCAGGACGCGCCGAAGGGGTACCGGATTTATGTGACCAATGAGCGGTCCGGGGACTTGAGCATCATTGACTCGGCCACGCATGAAGTGGTGTCGACGGTGGCGCTGGGAAAACGGCCGCGGGGGATCCATGCAAGTCCGGACGGGAAGTTCATATATGTGGCGCTGAGCGGTTCGCCGATTGCGGGGCCCGGAGTGGACGAGAGCACACTGCCGCCGGCGGATAAGGATGCCGACGGGATCGGCGTGTTCGATGTGGCCCAGGGGAAATTGGTGAAGACGTTGAAGAGCGGGAGCGACCCGGAGGAGTTTGCTGTTACGCGGGACGGGAAATTCCTGTACGTCTCCAATGAGGACGCGGCGGGGGTCTCCGTGCTGGATTTGGCATCGGGGAAGATTGTGGCGACGCTGCCGACGGGGGAGGAACCGGAGGGGGTGGAGATGAGCCCGACGGGCGCGTTCGTGTACGCAACGTCGGAGGACGCGGGGATGATCTACAAGATCGACACGGCGACGCGGACGGTGGTGAACAGTTTGAAAGTGGGGCGGCGGCCGAGGACGATTGCCTGGATGCCGGACAGCAAGAGCGTCTGGGTGAACGCGGAGAACGATGGAACGGTGGTGCTGGCGGATGTGGAGAAAAACGCCGTTCTCGAGACGATTTCACTGGGAGAGGCGGGAGTGGTGAAGCCGATGGCGGTGCTGTTATCGAAAGACGCGTCGAAGCTGTATGTGAGCACGGGGCGAGGGAAGAAGCTGTTTGTGTTGGACACGGCGACGCGGAAAGTGGAGGCGTCGTTTGCAGTGGGACAGCGGCCGTGGGGACTTGCACTCTCGCCCGACGGGAAGACACTGTACACGGCGAACGGTCCATCGAACGACGTGTCGGTGGTGGATCTGGCGACGAAGACAGTGACGAAAAAGATAACCCTGACGGGTTCGCCTTGGGGCGTGATCGTACTGTCTAAGCTTCAATAAACAGGAGGGCTTACGCTCGCCTTCCAGTGAGAAGCATGACGAAGAGCACGATGAGTATGAGACCACCGATGCCGCCGCCAAGGGCCGGACCGCCGTAGTAGTAGCCACCGCCTCCGAAGAGGACAAGTAGGAGAAGAAGGATCAGGATTAGATTCATGCTATTGCTTGAAGCACGCTGATGGCCATCGGCATTACCAGGCATTTGTGCGGCGCGACAGGCCCGCGGATGCTCCGCTTGGATCAAAAGGGAGAGTTAGTGGAGCGGGTCAAGGCTGTGGGTTGCGTTGCATTGACTGCCGGCGGTCACTTGTATGTCGCGGGCGGGACGGCGCGTCAACGACGGGGGTGGAATCCCGGGTTCATTTGGGTGAGGCAGTAGCGGATTGCTTCAATCGGACGGCCTGGGAACCGGTGGTGTAGCCGACGGCAATGGCACCTTTGGCGACAGCGATGGTTTTGGATTTCAGGCCGGGGGATTCGATGTTGCGGGGATCGGCACGAAGTTTGAGCTTGGCGCCGTCGTGGGATCGGACAGTGTTGAGCTGGATGCTGATTTTGGTGCCGCGGGCGACGATGAATCGCTTTTTCTGCTTGGCGTAAAGTTCGCCGGCGGCGATGGCGCCTTTGGCGATGACGGTTTCGCCGCCGATTTTGACGTCGGCTGCGACATGGAAGACGAGGGCCAGGCCGGTTTCGGCGCTGATGGGAATTTCGGTTTGGAGTTCGAGGGAGACGGGCGTGCCGTCTGGAATTGGGACGAGTCGGGCGACGGGTTCCTTCGCTTGGACGGGGGCTGGGCTGGGTTTGTTTGCGGGTTCGGCCGGGCGGACGACCGGGGTTGGCGCTTGGGCGATGGGGGCGGGTTCGGCGGGCTTGGGCCGGGTGAAGAACCAGGCGCCGATGGCGAGGCCGAAAGCGGCGACGCCGGCGAGAGCGAAGATCCAGGATTTGCTGGACGGTGGGGTGGTTGGCTTGACGGCCGGGGCGACTACGGTTTCGAGGAGAGCAGAGGATGCGTAGAGGTTACCGGACTCGGATTGTTGGCGGAGGCGGAGGAAGCCGTCGCGGAGTTCGGCCATGGTTTGGAAGCGGGCGTCCGGATCCTTGTTGAGGCAGCGATGGATGACGTCGGAGAGAATGGGAGGGACTTCGGGAGTGATTTCGAGTACGCGGCGGGGCTCATCGCGGAGGACGCTGAAGAGCATGCTGATGCTGTTGGCGCCGGCGAAGGCACGCATGCCGGTGGCCATTTCGTAAAGGACGGCACCGAAGGAAAAAATGTCGGAACGGGCGTCGACGGCGATGCCCCGGGCCTGTTCGGGGGACATATAGCAGAGGGTGCCGACGATGGCGCCTTGTATGGTGAGGGGGGCGAGGTTGGTGGCGTCGGGATCGCCGTCTAAAGAGGCGGCGGGGGCGAGTTTGGCGAGGCCGAAATCGAGGAGTTTGACGAGGCCGCGATCAGTGACCATGATGTTGGCGGGCTTGAGGTCGCGATGGATGATGCCCGCGCCGTGGGCGGCGGCGAGGGCATCGGCGATTTGGGCGCTGTAGTTGATGATTTGTGGGACGCGGAGGCCGCCGCGGGGGATGATATCGGTGAGAGTGCGGCCGACGACCATTTCCATGACCATGATTTCGGAGCCATCGTCGGAGAGGATGTCGTGGATGGTGATGATGTTGGGGTGATTGAGGGCGGAGGCGGCCTGGGCTTCCTGCATGAAGCGGCGGCCGCGGTGGGGATCGCTGGTGTGATCGGGGCGGAGGATTTTGAGGGCGACGATGCGATTGAGTTTGAGGTCTTTGGCTTTATAGACCTCGCCCATGCCGCCGGAGCCAATTTTCTCCAGGGTTTGATACTGGTCTCGAATCGTCGGTTTCACTGTTTTCAGAGTATCGCATGGGTGGGGTTGGGTTCACTAGCGTAAAAGGCAATGGGTGTCAAAGAGGGCCAGAGAGTGTCAGGCACTGCGTGACACTGCCTGACACGGTTTTGTTTAGCGGTAGAAGGGTTGCCAGGTGAGCCAGCGGGGGCCCCATTTGGTTTCGGGCTTGCCGGATTCGAGGGCGCCGAGGTCGGGGGCTTTGCCGGCGTATCCGTCGTTGACTGTCGGGATGACGACGCCGGCGTCGACCGCTTTGCTCGTTGGCTTTAGTTTGAAGTTTAAGTCCATGGCGTGATAGACCTTGTGGCGGTCCGTTGCTGTGGGGGGGGCGAGGTTTTCGAAGATGTCGTAATCGACTTCGATGCCGTGGGCTTCCTGGCCGGTGGCGGCGGTTAGCTCTTTTAACGTCGCGAAGGTCTTCATTTGGGCTGCTGCGCCTTCGTAGATTTTTTGGCCTTTGGGCGGGGCGATGAAGCGGTATTGGCGCTCCACGCCTTTGTTGGGGCGAAAGCCGTTGTAGTCCGTGCTGTAAGCGTCGGAGGCGTTGGCCCAGGTCATGATTCCGATGTTGGGGGAGTTCTTGCCGAGGAAGAGATTGTTGCGCCAGTGCGCGTTCGAGTATGGCTCGCCAACCGCATGTTCATTGATGATCGTGTTGTGGTAGACGAAGAGGCCCGCCGGGTGGGAGGAGAATTTGAAGGCCGTGCTGGAGGTGACGTGATAGAGAATGTTGCCGATGAAATAGATGGGTCCGCCGAACGTCGGCTGGGAGCTGTAGCCGCCGTGGAAGGCGTTGATGCCGCGGTTGTTGAAGACGCGGACGTTGTGGACGCCGCCGTCGGTTTCGACGAAATCGTCGTTTAGCAGGTGGAAGTCGTTATTGTAGATATCGATGGCGGAGGCGCGTTTGTCGGGGTCGGATGGGGGGGTGCCGTAGGTGGAGATGCCGATGGCGTCGTGGAAATAGGCGATGGAATTGTGGGCGATGACGTGGCCCTGGCCGTAGACTTTGATGGCGTAATAGCTTTTGACCTGATGGGAGCCGTAGTTGCCGACTGGCTGCCACATGAAGCCGCTCCAGCCGAGGAGGCGGAAGCGATCGTCGCGGCCAATGAAGAGGTTGTCGGCGATGTAGAAATCGTTAGAGCCGGCGAACTCGGTCCAGACGCCGAATCCGATATTTTCGAAGCGGCAGTTTTTGACGGTGAGGGCGACGGCGCCGGCGACTTCTTTTTGGCCGGCCATGATGCCGATGTCGGTGTTGCGGATGGTGATGCCGTCGAAGATGTGGTGAGTGGAGGCGGTGACGTCGAACATGGAGTGGTTGCCGTCACCGTCGAAGATGACTTCGCCGTCGCCGGCGCTTTTGAAGGTGATGGGTTTTTCGGCGGTGCCTTTGAGGGTTAGGGACATGGATCCGTCGAAGGGGGTCATCATGTGGTCGACGTAGTTGAGGCGCTCGGGTTTGTAGAGGCCGGCGTGGAGGAGGATGGTGTCACCGGGTTGGGCGCGGCGCTCCCAAACGACGCTCCAATCGCCGAGTCCGGCGCCGTAGTAGGCCTGCAGGACGCTGGTAAAGTGGGGCTCGATTTTCGTGCCTTTGAACTCGGGGGAGTAGACGTGAAGGATGCGGCCGCCGGGGAAGGGCTGGGGTTCGGAGCGGGTTTTGACTTTGACGGTGTGGGCGGTTTGGCCGTTGGCGCCGTCGGGGTCCTTCATGGTGAACTGGCACTCGTATTCGGTGCCGGGCTGAACGTTGAGGATGCTGCCGGCGAAGCCTTCGGGGACGGTGTAATCGAGATTTTCGCGGCGGCGGTAGATGTTTTCGCCGCCGATGCGGACGAGCGGGAGGGCTTTGCGCCAGTTTGTGTCGCCAGTCTTGCGGAACTGGACGTCGACGGTGGCGTTGCGGTTGGCGTCACCGGAGATGGACCATTCGAAGCCGAGGTTGAGCAGGGTGGGGTGTTCAACGTGGAAGCGGCCGGCGGTGGTCGGGTTTTGGGCCTGGAGGGCGGCGGCGAGGGTGAAGAGGATACAGAGGCGCATGGCTGGCCGCCATTATATCGACGTTACCAGCGCAGGGGCTTGCTTGTTTCAGAAGTGTTGAATTGAATTCTTGGTCCGAGTAATTTGCCATCGCGTTTGCGTTCGACGTCGTTGCGTTGATCGGGGAGGTTTTCGATGAGGATTTTGTTGGTCAGGTTGGCGGGCGGGGCTTGGGCTGGGGCTTCGAGGAAGACGTCGATGAAGTCGCGGCTGATTTTGATGCCGATGCAGCGGGCCTTGATGTTGAGGGCTTTGCTGGTGTAGGCGCAGACTCGGGGTTCGGCTTGTTTGGGGTTATCGAGATCGAGGCGGAGCAGGGTTTCGATGTCCTCAGCGTGGAGGGTGGCGATGATTTCGAGTGTTTTGTTTGTTGTGTTCCAGTTGATTTCGGTTTTGCTGTAGTGGAATTTGTGGGCCTCTAAAACAGTGCATAGAAGTAGGACGGCTGGGCGCATTAGTTGGATTTGTCTTTGAGTTCGCGCATGGGGTTGGTCTTGTCACGGTCGTCCTTGAAGATCTGGAATTTCGACTTGACGGGGCGGCGCGGCCAGAAGTTGTTGGCGGTGTCGGCGTCGGCGGTTTCGAGATTGGGGTCGAGGACGATGGACTTGATCTCTTTGCGGGTGGCGATGATTTTTTCGACTTGCAAGTTGTTGCGACGCCATATTTCAGCGGCGATGCGGAGTTCTTCTTTGGTTCCGTCGGTGAACTCAACGTGGAGGATGACAGGGGAGACGAGACCGCCGAGATTCTTGAGGCTGATGGCGTAGAAGTTCATGGACGGATCGAAGAGTTTGCGTTCGTCCTCCTCGAACTGTTTGACCCAGGCTTCGAAGGTTTTCGCCTCCGATGGCAGGACGGTGAATTCGTCGTATTTGTTATAGAAATCGATCAATTCCGGGTAGTCTTCGACGCGTTTGCGGAGCGGTTTATTGCGCTGGGCGGCGAGGGTGACGGGTTCGGCTTCTTTGTCCTTTTTGGAGATGAGTTTTTCGACGTTGGGGTTCTGGGTGTCGACGGAGTAGAGCTTTACTTCGTCGATGGAGATGTCGACCGTATCGGTGGTGTAGAACCAGCCTTTCCAGAACCAATCGAGATCTGTTCCGGAGGCGTCTTCGAGGGTGCGGAAGAAGTCGGCTGGCATGGGGCGTTTGAACATCCAGCGGCGGGCGTATTCTTTGAAGGCGAAATCGAAACGCTCGCGGCCGAGGACGGTTTCGCGGAGGATATTCAGGGCGGTGGCGGTTTTGTGATAGGCGTTGCCGCCTAAGTCGACGATGGATTCGGAGTTAGTCATGATGGGATCGTGACCTTCGCCTTTCATATATTCGACTATCTTGGCGGGTTCGCCGCGGCGGGAGGGATAGTTGTCTTCCCATTCGACTTCGGCGAGGTATTGAAGGAATGAGTTGAGGCCTTCATCTAGCCATGTCCATTGGCGTTCGTCATTATTGACTATCATTGGGAAGTAGTTATGACCGACTTCGTGAATGACTACGCTAATGAGTCCGTACT
>SHUN01000120.1 GCA_009697495.1 Bryobacterales bacterium
GGGTTAGCGAAGGTGGCAACTGTAATGACGGAACACTACTGTGACAGCCGGAGTGCTTGTGCCGAGCCAACGCTCAGGAAACTTGGGTTGACCGACGCTGGCATTTGCTTACTCGCGAAGAATCATATTGTGGTTACCTTTGACTTTCCTCTGTATCAGATGTTGCGGAACCGCGATATCGATGCCATCAACGTAAATCACTTGATACAGGCGTCTTGGAAATAACGGCTGAACAGAGGAACCTGCCCGTAAGCCATAATAGGAACTCACCATGGCCATTCGCAGCATGACCGGATACGCCCGCCTCCGCCGCTCGTCGCCGGATGGCGAGGTCGTTCTTAGCATCAAAGCCGTCAACCACCGCGGCCTCGACATCCATTTCCACTTGCCTCCGGATTTCGACCCCTACGAACATTCCATCCGCGCCGTGGTTCGCCGCCTGGTCTCTCGCGGCCATTTGGAAATTCGCGCCTCTTACAAGCGCAATGCCGATGACGCCGAAGCGCAGCTCAACCTACCCATGCTCGACGCCTACGTCGCGGCCTGGCGACTTTCCGCGGAGCGCCACGGTATCACCGCCGAGCCCGATCTCAGCGGGGCCCTTCGCCTGCCCGGGATGCTCAGCCCCGGCACCGACCGAGATCCCGAAGCCAGCATGGAAAAGTTCCTCTGCGAACTCACCGAAGACACAGTCAAGGAACTGAACATCTTCCGCGAACGCGAAGGCCACGACACCCTCGCCGTCCTCCTCGACCGCAACGCGCACATCCGCGCCGCCGTCGCCCGCGTCGGCGACATTCGCTCCCGCGCCATGCCCGCATTTCAGGCGCGCATGCGCGAGCGGCTCGCCGACATTCTCAGCGGCGCCCAACTCGATCCGCAGCGAATTGTCCAGGAAGCGGCCATCCTCGCCGACCGCAGCGACATCGGCGAAGAAATCGCCCGCCTCGGAATTCACACAGGGGAGCTCGAAAAACTCCTGAACGCCGCCGGCGAGGTCGGCAAAAAGCTCGACTTCCTGCTCCAGGAAATGAACCGCGAAACCAACACGATGCTCTCCAAAACCAACGGGATCGGGGAGCAGGGACTGACCATCACCGAAACCGCGCTCGGCATTAAAGCCGACATCGAGAAAATTCGCGAGCAATCTCTCAATTTAGAATGAGCACACTCTTCGTCATCTCCGGCCCTTCCGGCGCCGGAAAATCTGTACTGATTCGCCGCATTCTGGATGACCTGCCCGCGATCCGGTTCTCAGTCAGCAGCACCACGCGCGGTCCGCGCCCCGGTGAAACGGAAGGAATCGACTACCATTTCATTTCCCGCGAACAGTTCCAGGCCGACATCGAAGCTGCCCGTTTTCTCGAACATGCTCAGTATTCGGGTAACTTATACGGCACTAACCGGCATGAAATCGAGGAAGCCGAACGCCTGGGCCAGGATCTGCTGCTCGACATCGAAGTCCAGGGTGCGCGACAATTACAAGAGAAGGGTGTCGAAGCTGTTTACATCTTCGTGGCCCCGCCGAGTTTCGCCGAACTGGAACGGCGCCTCCGCTCCCGCAATACTGAGGACGAGGTGGCTATTCAACGCCGGCTCCGACAGTCCGTGGAAGATGTTTCGCACGTACACCGGTATCAGTTCGTGATTGTTAACGATAACCTGGAAGAAGCCTACTCCCGATTGCGTTCCATTTTCATCGCTGAAAGGTCCCGTCGCTCTCGAATGGGATCCACGTTGGAACCGATCCTCGCTTCCTTTCAAAAGTAGAAAGACTATGCCCGACAACACCACTCGTAACGCGCACCACTCCATTCCCGACGATTCCGAATCGTCCACCTACCGCTACATTATTGTCGCGGCCAAGCGCGCGCGCCAGCTCCAGGCCGGTGCCCGTTCGTTCCTGCCCACCACCTCGCGCAAGCCCACCGTCACGGCACTGGAAGAAGTGCGCCGCGGACTCGTGCAGTACGAAGACCCCATCCGCGATGCCGCTTTGGCCGCTCGCAACACGGGCAAATAGGAGCGCCGTCATGAATGTCGTCTTGGGCGTGGGCGGCGGCATTGCCGCCTACAAGGCGGCTGAACTCGCGCGGCTGCTCATGCGCCAGGGTTTGCAGGTCAATACGGTTCTCACTCACTCCGCCGGCGAGTTCATTACGCCGCTCACTTTCGCCGCCCTCACCGGCCGCAAAGTCATCACGGATCTTTTTGCCAACCGTTCGGCCGAAGACATTCTCTCGAGTTCCGTCGAGCATATTCAGGTCGCTCAGGAAAATCAGGTTCTGGTCGTGGCGCCTGCCACGGCTGACCTGCTGGCCAAATTCGCCCACGGCCTCGCTGACGATTTCCTTTCCACGCTTTACTTAGCCTTCACCGGCCCCATCGTGCTTGCCCCCGCCATGAATACGAACATGTGGAATCACCCAGCCACTGTCGCCAACCTGTCGGTCCTTCGCGCTCGCGGCCACCGAATTGTTGGGCCGGACGCGGGGGACTTGGCTTGCGGCACCGTCGGCCCCGGCCGCTTGGCGGATCCGGAACAGATCGCCGCCGTCGTCGCCGCCGCCGCTTTGAACAAGGAAGATCTTAGCGGAGAAGTCGTCCTCATCTCCGCCGGCCCAACCCAGGAACCGCTCGACCCGGTTCGCTACATCACCAACCGTTCCAGCGGAAAGATGGGCTATGCGCTCGCCGAAGCCGCCAACGCTCGCGGCGCCCAAGTCATTCTCGTCAGCGGCCCGGTTCACATTCCCCCGCCTCCCGGCGTCGAAGTAGTCAGCGTACGCACAGCCCATCAGATGCGCGACGCCATCGTTGGGCGAATGGAGGAGGCGACCATCATCATCAAATCCGCCGCCGTCGCCGACTACTACGTCTCAACCGTCCCCGCCAGCAAGATCAAGAAAACCGCGGCAAGGGTCTCTCTCGACCTGGAACCGACGCCCGATATTCTCGCCGAACTTGGGTCCCGCAAAGGGGATCGCCTTCTGATCGGCTTCGCCGCTGAAACTAGCGACTTGATCTCCGAATCACGGCGAAAAATGAAGGCCAAGAAAGCCGATATGATCGTCGGCAATCTCGTCAATGTGGACGGCACCGGCTTTGAGTCCGATTTGAACGAAGTAACCCTCGTCATGGCCACCGGGGAGACGATTCCCGTCGCCCGCGCCACCAAGCGCGAAATCGCGCATATCATCTTCGACCACGCCCTGCGCTTGCGGCTCGCCCTGCACGCGTCACAATAACAAGAGCATGAGCCCCGACGACATCCGGCGCGTCCTCGAGTTCTATCAGGACCTTGGCATCCAGTCGATTTACCGGCGCGGCACACAGTTGACACCCGCCCCCGCGGCGGAGCCCGAGCCAATCTTTACATTCGACGATCTGCCTCCCATGCCCCCCAGAACGCCCGCGCCCAAAACGATCGCCCTGATCCCGCTCGCTCCCGAAAACGATTCGCTGGAACGTATCCGCGCCGATATCGGCGATTGCAAACGTTGCCGCCTCTGCGAAGGGCGCAACCAGATCGTCTTCGGCTCGGGGAACGAAAATTCCTCGCTCGTCTTCGTCGGCGAAGCCCCAGGCGCCGATGAAGACGCCAGCGGCTTGCCCTTCGTCGGCCGCGCCGGTCAGTTGTTGACGCAGATGATCGAAGGCACCGCCGCGAAGGAAAACATCGCCATCACGCGCGCGGACGTCTTCATCTGCAACGTCGTCAAATGCCGGCCGCCGGAGAATCGCGCTCCGCAGCCAGACGAAATGGAGATCTGCGGCCAGTTTCTGTTTCGCCAGCTTTCCGCCATCAAGCCCAAGGCCATCTGCGCCCTCGGCGCCACCGCCGCCAAAGCTGTTCTCGGCAGCAAAGAAGGCGTCACGAAAATGCGCGGCAATTGGCACAAATGGCGCGACATTCCCGTGATGGTGACCTACCACCCCTCCTACCTGCTGCGGCCCTATAATCAAAACGCCAAGCGCGAAGCCTGGGAAGACTTGAAAAAGGTACTGCACTTTGTCTATGACTGACGTTCGTCGCCCCGGCCTGTTTCTGTCGTTCGAAGGCATGGACGGCAGCGGAAAAACAACGCAAATGAGTCTGCTCATCGACCGTCTGCGTCAGGAAGGCTACGACGTGCTCGAAACCGCCGAACCCGGCGGCACGCCCATCGGCCGACAGATTCGCCGAATCCTGCTCGACGGCGCAAATCAGGAACTGTCCAGCCGCGCGGAACTGCTGCTCTACTTTGCCTGCCGCGCGCAGAATGTCGATGAATGGATTCGTCCCGCCCTCACCGCTGGCCGCATCGTCGTCTCGGATCGCTTTACGGACTCCACACTGGCCTACCAGGGCGCCGGACGCGGCCTTCCGCTCGATACCATTCACGCCCTCCACCGCTTCGCCTGCGGCCCGACAGCGCCAGACCTCACCATCTATCTGGATATTGACCGCGCCATCGGTCTCGCCCGTGCTCACGCTCGCAACGCCGAACGCGCCGCCGCCGCTCAGCCTGACGAAACCCGCATTGACGACGAAGCGCCCGAATTCCACGACCGCGTCCATCAAGCCTACGCCGCCCTCTGCGACAATGAGCCGAACCGCATCCGCCGCATCGACGCCGCGCAGGACATTGGCCAGGTTCACGCCGATATCTGGGACGCTGTCGCTTCCCGCGTGGCCGCCCACGCCTTAAGAAAAGGCCCGGCCCATGTTTGAGAATTTCTACGGAAACGCAACCGCCGCAGCGGTTCTCAACGAAATGGTCAGCGGCAGCCGAATCCCCCAGACAATTTTGTTAGCCGGCCCCGACGGCATCGGCAAAGCGACTCTCGCCCGCCGCTTCGGCGCCCGCCTGCTCGGCCACGGCCCGGCCATTGAGAAGGACGATCTGAGCCTCCCGCACAATGTCGAAATGCTGGCCGAGCGCGAAAAAATGCCCGCCGACAAGCGCGGGGACGATCCGCTGCTGTTCCAGTCCCACCCCGATTTCGTTACTTTCTGCCCCGAAGGCCCGCTCCGCCAGATTTCCATTCAACAGATGCGAATTCTTAAGGAACGTGCCCAGTTCGCGCCGCTAAAGGGCCGCCATCGCATTTTCCTGATCGATCAAATTGATCGCGCCAATGAACAGGCTGCCAACTCGTTGCTCAAGATCCTGGAAGAGCCGCCGCCCTACCTCATCCTCGTCTGCACCGCCTCAAACGCCTACGATCTGCTGCCCACCATCCGCTCCCGCTCCGTGCCGCTCTATCTTTCGCGCCTGACGCCGGAGGAGATGCACGCCTTTGTCGACCTCCGCGGGCTCGATCAGGCGAAGCGCCGCATCGCGCTGGCCGCCGGCAGCCCGGGCGTCGCCGTATCGCTGGATCTCGCTGTGTACGATAAACGCCGGGCCGCCATGCTCGCACTGCTCGGCGCCGCCGCCGGTGTGCTTCCCTGGGCCGACTGGGCGAAACAATCCGAAGCCCTCAATGCGGCGCGCAGCGAAAAACTCGAAAACTATTTGAAAGTCTTGTACCTCCTGCTCGAAGATCTCCTCTGGATTCGTTATTATCCTGAGGCCCCGCTAAAGAATTTTGATATTCGCCGGGAACTGGAAGGCCTCTCCCGCGTCATCGAGTTTGAGTGGATTCGCAAGGCCGTACGAAAAACCGACGAACTTATTGATCTCCTGCGCCGGAACATCCAGCGCGGGATTGCGCTGGATGCCTGGGTGTTGGAGCTTCGCCGTTAGTTCCGCCGGCTTGCCTCGCCGGACCGCGTATGGTTCAATAACTTTAGTTAACAATTCGCCATTTTTCAACGCCCCCATAAATTCATCTTCGCAATTTTTCCCGGATATGGTCGCTGGAAGGATTTCCATCGTGGAAGTAACTGATCGCAAGTCAATTCGCCCTCATCTTTTTCCTCTGAAAGAAACAATGCCTGTATCCCGTCCCCCAGCCGCCAATAAAAAACCGGTACCGCCCGATCAGACGAATGCCGAAAACTTCTATTACATGAAGCAAATGCAGGCGAAGACCCCTATGGTTATCTCGCTCACCGATGGCGAGGTTATTCAGGGAGTCATTGAGTGGTACGACAAAACGTGCCTGAAGGTGAATCGCGATGGCGCCCCAAACCTGCTGCTGTTCAAGGCGAACATCAAGTACATGTACAAGGTCGGCGACTAACCCTGGGCTGTCGTCCGCGCCTTCATTTCCAATCTATGCCGCCTTCTTTCGCCGGCGTCGTCATAGCGGCGCTGCTCTTCCTCTGTGTCCGGAACGGCTGACGGAATCGGCACCGGGTTGCCTTCCTTGTCGATGGCCACAAACGTGAGGTAGGCCGAAGAGGTGTGCTTCACTTCTCGAGTACGCAGGTTCTCGACGAACACTTTGACGCCAACCTCCATCGAAGTTCGAAACACCCTGTTCACCTGCGAACGCAGAATCACCAGTTGCCCGATATGAATCGGGTGCAGGAACGTCATGTAGTCCACCGACGCGGTCACCACCGGCCCGCGAGCGTGCCGCACCGCCGCCAATGACCCGGCAAGATCCACCAGTGCCATGACCTTTCCGCCAAAAAGCGTTCCCAGCATGTTCGCGTCGTTCGGCAGCGCGAACTCTGACATCTCCGACATCGATTCCCGGACCGGGCGTCCCTGCATCTCTTCCGCCATAGTTCCTTTGAGTGTAGCTACCATGGAAGCATGAGTGCACGCGCCACCGCCCTGCGAGCTTTGCTCGAACACGACCCCAAGAACTCCTTTGTCCGCTACGGACTCGCCCTCGACCATGCCAACAGAGGCGAGTTGGAAGCCGCCGTCGCCGAATTCCGGACAGTGGTCGCCAATGACCCCAACTACTGCGCGGCCTATTTCCACGGCGGCCAAACGCTCGAAAAGCTCGGGCAACTCCCAGGCGCCGCCGAACTCTACCGCGCTGGAATCGAAGCCGCCCAACGCACCGGCGACGCCCACACACGCTCCGAACTCGAAGGCGCGCTTAGCATGATCGCCTGATTGCCTGCTCCAGCCACGGTCACTTGAAGTGTTCGGGAATCGGCAATTTCACTTTCCCAACCTTCCCGTGGATTCGCACCGCCAATTCAGCCTCCCGATCCGTGGAAGCAAACAGCGGCTTCCCGTCTTCTCCCGTCGATGGGAAAACCAGCCAAAATATTTCATATGAATAGTCTCGCGGAGCTACGGCCGCGAGGGCTGGATACTCACGTAACTTAGGATTACTGATACCGCGAACGGCTCGCCGCGTCGCGGACGCTTCCCGCCTCGGACCGAGCAATGCAACCCAATCGCTTGGAATAATCCCAGACCCTTCGCGTGGATCGATTTCCACTTGAAGGACTATGTCGCCCGTACCGAGTGATAGACACTTGGATCGTTCGTGTCATTGGGCCATTTAACTCCGGATCTCAGTATGTACTATTGCGCCAACCAACCGGATGACGCCCTGTTTTCCCTCCATCGTTCCCCGGCGCAATCCAATTCGATTCCGCATCGCCCTGCCCTCGCTTTTTCATTTAGCAACCGAGACTGGAATTTTTACCGGAACCATCAAAGACGCCGGGACGGAGGAGGCGATCTCAACCTACTATTTCCGTTACGGGGCATCCCAGGCAGCGGATGTCTACCTTGCCGAAATCAAGGAGTCTTCGCGCGCCTCCGATATTGCGCCCGAGCAAGCCTACTTGCCAACATCGGTGCGGCAATGAACGGGTTGGCCGAAATGGCCGTTCCGGAATCCGCGATACGGGTTACACCGCTGGCGTTTTTCCGACGGCTAGTTCCAGCTATGTCAGCAATCACCAGAAAAACGTAGTTTCCCGGCCCTTGGGCCGAGTTCGGCAACATC
>SHUN01000121.1 GCA_009697495.1 Bryobacterales bacterium
AAGATCCAGGTCGCCGGATTCGAGTGATGTGTAAATGATGCGGCCGGTCTTGAAGTTCACCGTCGCTTCGGCATCGTAGCCGGGCATGGTGGTGAGCTTGCGGACGATCTTCCCTTCGTCAGTGGCGAGGAAGATTTCGTAGCTCGGAAAGACGCCCCAGAGATAGCCTTTGCTGCGGTCCGGCGGCGGCGGGCAGGCATCGTCGGCTTCGTGCGTAGAGCCGTAGACGATGTGTTTGTTGTCCTTCAGAAAGTAGGCGCACGTGGTGCGTCCTTTTCCGGTGGAGACGAGTTTTTGCCCGGAGCCATCGGCGTTCATGATGAAGATCTGATCGCAGGGATAGGGCTCGCGGGTCGATTGAAAGACCAGGCGTTTGCCGTCGGGAGACCAATAGGCTTCGGCATTTTGGCCGCCGCTGGTCAACTGTTTCAGATTCTTCAAATTCTTGCTGTCCTGTCCGGCTAGCGGCAGTAGGAGGGCAATTGCCAGCGCGATAGTACGCATTACGACTTTCTTCCTTCGAATAGATTTCGGCCTTGCACGAGGGCGCGCATTTTGCCATCGGCGACGCTGCGCCGGAGCATCCAGAAACCGCAATCGGGATGAACGAACGGGATGCGGCCGGGGCCGAGAATATTTTGCGCGTGTTCGATGCGCGAGGCAACGAGGTCCGGCGATTCGATGCCGTTGTCCTTGATATCGATGACGCTAAGGCCCAGCCCAATCCGGGGATCGAGTTCGCGGAACGCGTCCAGCTCGCCGTAGCCGCGGCGGGCGAATTCGAGAATCAGATGATCGCAGTGGAGGCCATTCATGAAGGGCATAAGGTCCTTCCAGAAGCCCTTCTGCACCGACTGGCCGCCGTAGTTGCCGAAACAAATATGGACGCCGCGCTTGCCGCGGATGCCGTCAAGGACGTGATTGATGGCGGGCAGCGCCCATTCGCGATCCTCCGGATGGCCGCTAATATTGGCTTCGTCGATCTGAATCACTTCCGCGCCGATACGCTCCATTTGGCGGCGAAGCACTTCGGCTATGGCCATACAAAGTTCGCCGCGCTGTTTGTAATGGCGGTCGGTGAGCACCTTGGTCAACATGTGCGGACCGGTACAGGTGAACTTCAGTTGATGCGCCGTCAGGTTCTTCGTGAAGTCGTAATCGCGGGCGAGATTGAGAACGCCATCGCCGATCGAGTCATGAACGATGCCGGCGGGATCGGTGCGGTAACTGAGTTGCGCGTCAGCGCGGAATTCATCGATGTCGGAAATGGAAAACCGCGTGCGGATTCCGGACATGCGGCTGATGAAATAGTCGATCATGCCATTGGTTTCCGGGTGGCTGGGATCGAAGCGATTGAGTTCACCATCGGCGACAACATCGATGCCGGCGAGTTCCTGCGTCTTCAATACGACCATGATGGCGTCGCGCAGCGCGCCTCGGGATGCATCGCCAAAAAGCCATTGCGGAGTGGGATAACTTCCCACGACAGTTGTCAGGATTGCCATAAAAGAACCATTCTATATGCTGGAGCCCTTTATGCGACTACTTCTGGTTCTATTTGCATTCGCGTCGTTAGCGTCGGCACAGACGCGCTTCGCGCAATTTGACGCGCGTGTGCTGGCGGCGGATTTGCGCGGCGGCTATCAAGTCGTCGTGACGGACGTGAACAAAGACGGGAAGCCGGACCTGGTGGCGCTGGCGTCCGGAATGACGGAATTGCTGTGGTTTGAGGGGCCGAACTGGGAACGGCATGTTCTTGCGACAAACATGAAACGCATGATCAACACCTGGCCCATGGATACCGATGGCGACGGAATTCCGGAGTTCCTGGTGGCCCATGCGTTCGAGAACGACGCGTCGCGGTCGGTGGGAATTGTCAGTTTGCTGACGCACGGCGCGGATGTTCGGCAACCTTGGACGGTAAGGGAAATTGACCGGCTGACGACATCGCATCGGATACGAACGGCGAATGGAATGTTCATCAACGCACCGCTGACGGGCGCGTCCGCGGTGGCGCCGGAGTATCGGGATCACGCGCCGCTGGTGGCGTACCGGCCGGGCGATTGGCACCGCCAACTGATCAATGGCGACGACGAAGGCGTGGTTCACGGGATCTTCATCCACGATTGGAACCGGGACCGGCGGGAGGATGTACTCACCGCGAGTTTCCGGGGTATCCATGTGAATCTGGCGCAAGCGGATGGCACATGGAAGCGGGAGAAAATTGTCGATGGCAATCCGGCGGCTTGGCCGAAATCGGGATCGTCCGATGTAACGGTGGGGACGTTGCGGCAGGAGCGTTTTCTTGCTGCCATTGAGCCTTGGCACGGCAATCAGGTTTCGATCTACCGGCAGAAGGGCGGGGCCTGGGCGCGAACGGTGATCGATGATTCGCTGGTGGACGGGCACACCGTATTCGCCGCGGATTTGAACGGCGACGGGAAGCAGGAGGTTGTCGCGGGCTTTCGGGGCGGCAAGCGCGGCGTGTACATTTATTACGAGGAAGGCGGGCGGTGGATCCGGCAGGTGTTGAGCGAAGGCGCGGTGTCGGCGGCGGCGTGCGCTGTGGCCGATTTGAACAACGACCGGAAGCCGGACATCGTCTGCATTGGCTCGGCGACGCAGAATCTGATTCTCTACACGCAGAAATGATCAGGGCTCCAGCAGCACTTCCAGCCATTCGACACGGCCGCTGGAATTTGAGCAGCATCCATGACGGCGTAACTGCCGGCCCTGGCTTGAGACCGGTTTCGATGCGTTGGAGAAAGGCGCGGCCGCCGATGCGGATTCCGGCGCCGTACTTCGCGGTGTCGTTGCCAACGGGCTGGCGGACGGCGAACCAACGCCCGGTTTCGGCTCCGATGCGAAGTTTGTGAGTGGGGTTTTCTACGGGAGCGGGAACACAGTTGACAGCGACTTGCGTTGCGCACGTCGGCGCTCCATAATAGATCCAGAAAGTTGACCTTTCATGTCTATCTCCCGACGGCCGAGTGAACGACAAAGAGAACTTTACCAAATCGCTGACTCGCAAGGCGGCTACTTCACAACGAAGCAGGCGACCGCCATCGGATACACAAGCAACAAGCGAATCTATCACGTTCGGGCGGGCAACTGGATTCGCGAGTATCGTGGAATCTACAGATTGGCGTTCTTCCCAATGCCCGCGCGCTCGGACCTGATCCTGTGGTGGCTCTGGTCGCGTGACCGAAGCGACCGGCCGGCTGGGGTTTTCAGCCACCAGACAGCGCTGAGCCTCCACGATCTCACCGACGCGAATCCAGCCAAGTTGGACCTGAGTGTCCCCGAACACTTCCGCCGTGGAGTTCCCATTCCAAAGGTGCTGCGGCTGCATCACAGCGATGTGGCAGCCGAGGACCGGGAAATCCTGGATGGCGTCCCTGTCACGAACGCAATTCGCGCGATTCTGGATGTCTGGAAGGAAGGATCGCTCCCCAAGCCGGTTCTTCGCGAGGCATTCCGCGAGGCGATGAAGCGAGGCAAAATTACGAAGACGCAGCTCGCCATGTCTCAACAGAAAGCGGAGCACGCTCCGGCGCTGGCTGAGATTCGGAAAGGAACGAAGTGAGCCCCGAAAGAAGATACGCTTCCGGCACAGCGCTCCGCACCGCACTTGAGGAACGCCTCAAGCGGGTGTCCCGCGAAGACGGGATTGACCTGCAGCGGCTTCGCCGGCAAGTAGCCTTCGACCGGTTCCTTGCCAGGCTTTTTCGAGAGCCGAATTCAAATTGGGTCCTGAAAGGCGGCTACGCAATGGAACTCCGGTTCCAAACCGCGCGAAGCACCAAGGATCTCGATTTTACGGTGCGCGTCGCGCCAGCCGGTCGCGACGACATCCTACTCAAGCAGATCCAAGATGTTGGAGTCGCCGACCTCGGCGACTTCTTCACTTTCCGAATCGGTGAGGCGATGATGGACCTGGACGGCGCTCCGTATGGTGGCGCGCGGTACCCCGTTGAGTCCATTATGGGCGGACGCATTTTCGTGAAGTTCCATTTGGACGTTGGAATCGGTGACGTGGTTCTTGATCCGCTGGAACAGGCAAGGATGCGTGACTGGCTCGAGTTCGCGGGTATTTTGCCGCCCGCCGTTCCCATGATTCAGCAAGAGCAGCAGTTCGCCGAGAAGCTTCATGCGTACACGCTGCCTCGAACGGCACCCAACAGCCGAGTGCGCGATTTGGTCGATATAGCCATCCTGATTCAATTCGGCACTCTTGAATCGAAGCGAGTTATGCAGGCTCTTCACGCGACCTTCGATCTTCGGGCGACGCACTCCGTACCCAAAACCCTCAATCCTCCTCCGGAGGAGTGGAATGCACCATTTGCCAGGATGGCTGCCGAGTGCCGCCTCGAACTCTCCGCGAGCGAAGCCTTTAGAATCCTGGTGGAATTCTACACCGATCTCTAAGTCCAAGCATGGTCACGCAGCTCCGGATGCGTTTTCCAGAATTCGCTATGGAGATAGTGCCGCTCGTCGTCGACGTTGTGCGGATCGTTCATGCCGGTGCGGGTGGCGAGCGGGGAGAAGCGGCGGCGAGGGAGGCAAGAAAACTTCTACGGTCGATAGCGGAAATAGTAAACTGAAAGGTAGTGGATCTCGAGAAAACGCTCTTAAGAAAAGTTGGTCAGGCAATCGAGCGATTCGATATGATCCGCGATGGGGATCGCATTGCCGTGGGTTTATCCGGCGGAAAAGATTCGGTAACGCTGCTGGAAGCGTTGCTTTTGCTGCAAAAACGCGCGCCGATCGATTTTCAAGTTTGCGCGTTCACGGTGGAGCAAGGCAAGTTTCTTGCGCCGATCGCGCCATTTGGCGAGTACATGAAAAAGCGGGGCGTGGAATGGTTGTACGTCCGCGACGAACCGAGTTTTCAATTGATCGAAGACGAGCCGGACCACGGTTGCGATATGTGCAGCCGCTTCCGGCGCCGCGCGGTGTACGAAATCGCGAAACAAATGGGCGCCAACGTGATCGCATTGGGACACACGGCGGATGACTTTTGCGAGTCACTGCTGCGAAATGCCATGTATACCGGGCGGCTGAGCGCGCTGCCGGCGGTGACGTGGTCGGCTAAGAAAGATTTTCGGTTAATCCGTCCATTGGTATTTGTGACGGAGGAGATCACACGGAATTACGCGAGCGCGCTGGCTGCGCCGGTCATCCCCTGTGGCTGCTCGCAAAAAACGGGTACCGTGCGGCGAACACTCAGAGACATTTTTGGTGAATTAGAGAAGGAGCATCCTTACCTGAAAGAAAACCTTTTGTCGGCGATGGGAAATATACAAACGGATCGACTGCTCGACCCGCGATATCTTCCAGCCGATGCGGGCGGGCGGGCGGAAGCGCCGCCTCCGGTAAATGCCGACCTGTTCCCCATTGTCAATGAGGGATTTTCGACACCCAGGTAGTGAGATCGACGCAATATGAGAATTTTGCCCCGCGAAGAGAAATTCTTCGAATTACTGAATAAGCAAACCCGGCTCTTAACGGAGGCGGCCGCAATTCTGCTGGAAGGCGTAGAGGCGGGAAACGGCCACTTGAAGGCGATCGGGCCTAGAATCGAACAGTACGAGCACGAGTGCGACGAAATTCTGCACGAACTGTTCAAACGGCTGAACCAGACGTTTATTACGCCGCTGGATCCCGAGGATATTCAGTCCCTTTGCAGTCACTTGGACGATGTGATGGACGGGATGGAGGAAGCGGCGCACTGCATCGTTTCTTACAAGATTGACCCGATTCCGCAACCGGTGATAGATATCTGCCGGTTTCTGGTTAAGACGGTGGCGGAAGTGAAAGCCGCCGTGGAAGTAATGGACAAGAACCGGGAAATTTTGAAGCATTGTATTGAGATCAACCGGTTGGAAGGACAGGTGGATCAGATCGTGCGTCTGGCCGTTGTCGATCTTTATGACAATGAAACGAATCCGATCCTGATCATGAAACTCAAGGAGATCTACGACGTGCTGGAGTGGACGGTGGATTGCTGCGAGGATGTTTCCGACGTGCTGCAAACCGTCGTCGTGAAGAATAGCTAAGCGCGGCCGACATGGATTCGAATTTTATTCTCGTGGCCCTGATCATCGCGGTTGCGCTGGCGTTTGACTACATTAACGGCTTCCACGACGCCGCGAATTCGATTGCCACCGTTGTCGCCACGCGGGTGCTGAGCCCCCGCCACGCCGTGATTTGGGCGGGCTTTTGGAACTTGTGCGCGGTATTTGTGCTGGACACGGGCGTCGCATCGACGGTGGGCAAGGGCATGGTGGATTTGAAGATCGTCACACCCTACGTAATTCTGGCGGGTCTGTTGGGTGCGATCGTGTGGGATTTATTGACGTGGTGGTGGGGGCTGCCGACGTCATCCAGCCACGCACTGCTCGGCGGTTATGGCGGCGCAGCCATGGCGAAGGTGGCTCTCACCCAAGGCGTCTGGCGAATATTTGACGCGCTTGTGATCAGCGGCTGGTTGAAGATGATCGCATTTATCATCATCGCGCCCATGCTGGGGATGACACTGGCCTATTTGCTAATGGTCGCGGTGCATTGGATTTTCCGCTCGACGATGCCGAACAAAGTGGACCGCTGGTTTCGCTGGATGCAGTTGGCGTCGTCGGCAGTTTTCAGTTTCGCGCATGGATCGAACGACGCGCAGAAGACGATGGGCATCATCACCAGCGTGCTGATAACGGGCGGTTATCTGGAAACATTTATCGTTCCGAAACCCGTTATCTGGGCCGCCTACATTGCCATCGCGGCCGGCACGATGAGCGGCGGCTGGCGCATTGTCCGCACGATGGGAGCGCGTTTAACCCGCCTGAAACCGCGCGGCGGCTTCTGCGCGGAGACGGCCGCGGCCATTTCCATTCTCTTCCCCACATACCTTCACATGCCCGTTTCGACGACTCACGTGATTGCCGGGTCTATCGCGGGCGTCGGCTCCGTCCACCGCTTGAAAGCTGTCCGCTGGGGCCTGGCCACAAACATCCTGTGGGCATGGCTGTTCACGATCCCAGCGACGGCCGCGGTGGGCGCATTCTGCATGTTGCTAATCAAAGTTTTGGTCGGGAAAACTTAATCGTCGCCCCGGAACCCGCGCCCGATTCTCCCAGCAAGCTGGCCGTGGCGCGCTAACTCAGAAGCGGCTTCACCACATTCCCATGCACGTCGGTCAGCCGGTAGTGGCGACCTTGAAACTTGAACGTCAGCCGGGTGTGGTCGATGCCCAGGCAATGCAGAATGGTGGCGTGCAGGTCGTGCACATGGACGGGATTTTCCGTGATGTTGTAGCTGAAATCGTCGGTGGCACCGTACGAAACTCCGGGCTCGATACCGCCCCCGGCGAGCCACATCGTGAAGCAGCGCGGATGATGATCCCGCCCGTATTCAGTGGCCGTTAGCGGTCCCTGGCAATACACCGTGCGGCCGAATTCCCCGCCCCAGACAACCAAGGTGTCATCGAGCATCCCGCGCTCGGACAGGTCCTGAATCAGCGCCGCCGCTGGCTGATCGGTCGCCGCGCATTGATTCGGCAGCGCCACCGGGAGCGTCCGATGCTGATCCCAGCCGCGGTGGAACAACTGAACGAATCGAACGCCGCGTTCGGCCATGCGCCGCGCGAGAAGGCAATGAAAAGCGAATGTGCCCGGCTTGCGCGCGTCGGGACCATAGCGATCCACGACATGCGCGGGTTCTTTCGACAGGTCCGTCAGTTCGGGAACGGAAACCTGCATGCGGTACGCCATCTCGTACTGCGCGATGCGGGAGGCCACTTCGGGGTCGCCCGTCGCCGTCTGCTGGTCTCGATTCGCCTCGGCCAGCCC
>SHUN01000122.1 GCA_009697495.1 Bryobacterales bacterium
GTATGCTCTCCAGAATTGACCCGTCGGCCCGGCAGGGCCGGGGATGATAACGCCTTGCCCACCTATGGCTTGCGGACCAAGGTGCGGCGCATGGAGTGGGCAACTCTAACTGAGCACAAGTGGGTCATTTCTGGAGAGCGCCGAGGCGCAAGCCTGACATCCCCCCTCTTTGTTTCTTGACGAACCCGCGCAAAACGGACTCGGTCGCGGCGGGGTGGTCAGGAGAGTTCGTTGTTGGTTGGGCGCCGCGACCGGCCTTTGCGCTTGTGGTGAACATCGCGGTGGCCCTTGGGATGACAATTCGCTGGAGACGCATCTCCTGTGCGCAAGGGGCGTCGGCCGTGGCGGAAACCATGACGGCCAACGGGTTCGGGTTGCCCTCGATTCCGGCGTGTATTTTCCTTGGGAGTGTTACTTTTCTCTCATGGGCCGCCTGTCGTGTTTGGACGGCGGCGCCGGTAGAGGATAGAAGCGACGAACGCCTTCGGCGCCGAAGTAGCGTTGCATCATGCGAGGCGGAACTCTGTGGAGGTCCAGGAGGACGAGGCCGTCGAGCGCGTTATTGAACCGCGAATCGAGGTTCATACAGAGAACTTCGCCACCGAGGTTTGTGTATTGGCGTAGCAAGACGGGTAGACCCTTGCCGTCTGGTTCCAGTTCTTCGACTTGTTTGCATAGTACTTCCAGGTCTCCCGAGACCTTCACCGGACGAATTCCATGACGCCAGGCGAGGGCAAAGGTGAGGAGATTGCGGGGACGGATACCCGCCCGCCAGTCGCCGAGGGAACCCGCTATCAGAGCGCGGGCGGCCGGTGTATAGTCGGCACTCACGCTTACCGAACCGAGGAGATACCGGATGTGCGGGCGGTCCATAACGAAACGACCGATTCCTTTCCAGAGCATTAGAAGCGGTAGAAAATCGCGCTGGTACGGAGCGCAGATGAACGACCGGCCGAGTTCAGCGCTTTGCCGGGTGATGGCGCTCCAGTGCCTGGGGAAGTGGAAGAGCGTCTTGCAGTAGCTGGACGCACCTTCGGCACCGTCCGCTATTCGATACGCGCCTGCGATCTCCTGCGCCTCGCTTTGCCAAAGGAAGAGGTGCCAGTACTGACGGTCGAAGGAATCGAGGTCGCGGTCGCGCCCAGTGCCTTCACCGGCCCCGCGAAAGGTCATCTCGCGGAGGCGGCCGATCTCCTCCAGTGCCAGGGGGATTTGGGCGGCCTTCTCAAGATAGAGGCGGTACGAGCCAGTTTCGATGATGGGAGTTAGGGCGGCTATTTCAAGGGCAAGCGCATTGGTTCCGAGAGCGGCGGCTACCGGGACTTGCCGGACCTGACCGGCGAGCCGATAAGTGGCGGCTCGCAAATGCGTAGTCAGTGCTTCCGCGTTTCGGAACTTCTGAACCGTGTTCGCGTGCCCGACGACGATACGGATGGTCTGCCTCCGGCGAGAGAGCATTTCGGAGGCGAGCATCATGGTCCGCAATGCAGGGTGGAGCAGGCCGGCGAGTTGAAATCGCGAACGGTTGCGCCCGGCGAAAAAGATGGGCAGAACGCGGGCTCCGGTCTTAATGGCCAGACGCGCGGCCATGGGCTGCCATTCCGCATCGGAGACCACGCCAGTCGGAGGGCGCATGGCCGAAACTTGGCCGGCGGGGAACACAACGAGCGCGCCGCCATTCCGCAGATGGCGAAAGGCACTTCGGATGGCGGACGTATTTTCATAGGCAGCGTCGCCAGAAGGGTTGACGGCGAAGATGCGTTCGCGCAGTTCGGGCAGTTCGGCAAGCAATGAGTTGGTGATGAATTTGACGTCTGGACGGACGCGGTCGAGCAGCGCCCCGAGGGCAGGCCCCTCGACGATGCCGAAAGGATGATTTGCGACGATCACTAGCGGGCCCTGCTTTGGAATGCGTTCCAGGTCCCCAATAGATTCGACCTGTAGTTCGAGCTCCGCCAGCACGCGCTCGTGGATGGAACCGTGAGTGCGATTCATGGCGCGCCGCCAGAGGTCACGAAGCTGATCGATTTGCAGAAGACGGTCCAACAGGCCTTGCGGAAGCGTTATGGCAGAGATCTGTTTCATGGTCTTTAGGGACCACGATAGGTTGTCTACGTTGCAACGATATGATAAACGCGCTGCAACCACAAAACAAAAGGACCCGGCGAATAGTCCGGGTCCTGAGTGCCGTAGAAGTGCTGTTAAGAATAGGACTTCAGGGCGAATTGAATCTGGCTTGCGGGAAAGCCTATGGAAGAACGAACTGGAGCGCTTCGCGGGCGGCGAAAGCGGTGTCAACAAAGTCAGTGAAGAGTCCATCGACGCCATAGAGGAAGAACTGATTGTATTCGTTGGCCGGTTTGCCCTGGTACTGAGCCGGGAGCGAATCATTGCGGAAGGTATAGGCGTGGACAAAGAGTCCGGCAGCATGGGCATCTTCGATCAGAGACGTGGCTATAGGAGTGGTGCTGGACCCGGCGAAACTGGCAATGTAGGGCTTCCATGGGCCGATGCCGTTGGCGTAGGTGGCGATGTCGGCGAGGTTGGCCTTGGTGACGAGGTCGCCGAAGCCCCGGCCGTCGCCGAGAATTTCATGGTTGTAGGGTTTGTCGTAGGGCGCAGCGTAGGTTAGCTTTCCGTCTGGACCAACATCGTCGGCATCGATCAACTGGACGATCTTGCACTTGGTCTCCGTACGGAGATACTTCAAATTGCCGGTTTCGAAGGATTGGATGAAGACGGGAGCATATTGGTTGTTCCAGCCAAAGCGATCAAGAATGGCGAGCAAGGCGTCTTCGAGGGGCAGGCCAAGAGCAGAGTGGAAGGAGGGATGCTTGGTTTCGGGATAGATGCCCACGGTCCGGGCGCGGCGTGAGTTTTCGCCTTGGATCATCTCGATGATCTCCACCAGCGTGGGGATCTGGTACAGGCCATTGAACTGCTGGGGACGATTCGCGCGGGGCTGGACGGCGCGGAGGCGCTTGATTTCGGCCAGAGTAAAGTCGCTGGCGAAGAACGCGGTGGTTTTGATGCCGTCGAGATTCTTTGTGGATTTCTTGCTGGCAAATTCAGAGCGCGTCTTCACATCCGTCGTGTCGTCGAGGATGGGCTCGTGGCGGGCGATGAGATGTCCGTCCTTGGTGGAGACGAGATCGGGCTCAACATAGTCGGCGCCCAGTTCGATGGCACGGCGGTAGCCCTCCAAGGTATGCTCCGGCAGGTAGCCGCAGGCGCCGCGGTGGCCGAGAACTAGGGGCTGGCGACCGTCGAGGGTTCGCCAACGCGCGATACGTTGGGCGGAGAGCGTGGCGGATACCGCCATCGCCGCGCCGCCGGCAGTTAATAAGTCTCTTCTGGTCATAGCTTCAACAAATAACAAGCGCAGGTGACAGCCTAATTTCGGGAAGTTGTCAGTTTTGTAAATATTGGACTGACCCGGAGTTAATGCTTCGGAGGCCAAAAAGCCAGCCGTAGCGGCCCGCTACGTATTCGGCGGTGCGCGGATCCGATGGCCGCTTGAACACGTCCTGCGTGGGCCACAATTCCACAAGCTGCCCATTCAACATAAAGGCGGAATGTCTACTAACGCGACCGGCTTGTCCCCTGTTGTGTGTGACGATTAACGTCACGTAGACGCCTTTCCAGAAACTCCCCTTCGGATGACCCGGGAAGCCCGGTGTTGCATGCTGATTTGTGGCATGAGGAGGGGCAGTAAGTGAGGATGCGCACACTTCCACCTTGCGGCGGCCAAAGAGTATTCGGGCCGGCGCAGCGTGTGTTAATGATTGCCAGAATCTTCCTTTCCGAGGGCTCACCAAGACGTTGGCAGCGGAGGGGGATAGCTGGAGTCCGAGAGCTTCGGCTTTTCGCTGAAGATCGTTGATCTCCCGTTGGCGATTCTCTTCGGCGCGCTCGAGAATTAGCCCGTTATGTTGTGCAACATAACAAGCTAGATTTGGAGAGCGCCGAAGGCATCGCTTCATCCGGCGAAGTCAACAACCGCCGCGATTTATCGCCAGGGTCGTTCACTTCGCCAACAACAGTAGTCAGTCCGATACTATAAACTCAACCGTCATGCTCCCCTCTCGCCGTCATTTTCTGGCCACCGCCGCCACCGTCGCCGCCGCCTCCAAACCTCTCTCGGTTCGCCTCGGCGGCCCCATCTACCTTAAATCGGACGACCCGCGCGAACTCGCCCGCGAGCACCGCCGCCTCGGCTACGCGGCTGCCTATTGTCCCGCCACGGAATTGAAGAACGCCGCTGCCGTCGAAGCCGCATTCAAGGCCGAAAATGTCTTGATCGCCGAAGTCGGCGCCTGGAAAAACATGCTCGACCCCGACCCGGTCGCCCGCAAAGCCAATCTCGATTACGTCACCAGCCGCATGGCCCTCGCCGACGCCGTTGGCGCCCGCTGCTGCGTCGACATCGCCGGTAGCTTCAATCCCAAAGTCTGGTACGGTCCACATAAAGACAATTTCTCTCAGCAATTCTTCGACGCCACCGTCGAGAATTGCCGCCGCGTAATCGACGCCGTGAAACCCAAACGAGCCAAGTTCGCCTTGGAAATCATGGGCTGGACAATGCCCGAAAACGCCCAGCGTTACCTTCAACTCATCAAAGCCATCCAGCGCCCGGCCTTCGGTGTCCACATCGACGTCTGCAACGCCGTCAACAGCCCCGAAAAGTTTTATAACAACGCCGCATTGACCGAGGAGCTTTTCTCGAAACTAGGCCGCTGGGTCGTCTCCTGCCACGCCAAGGACCTCGCCTGGACCCCCGAAATGAACGTCCACTTTATCGAAGTGATCCCTGGCCGCGGTGAACTCGACTATCGGCCCTACTTGAAAGCCCTAACCGCCATCGACGCCCCATTAATGCTCGAGCACCTGAAAAATGCTGATGAATACCTCGAAGGAGCAACCTACATCCGCAAAGTAGCCAGCCAAATCGGCGTGACATTTGCATAGGCGTACTCTACTTGCCGCGCCATTCGCGCAGAACTTCGCTCCAAAAGTCGCCTTCCTCACAGGTGACGACGAATACCGCAGCGAGTACTCCATGCCGGCTTTGGCGCAAATCCTCGAGCAAAACTACCATCTCAAGACCCAGCAGGGATTCGACGGATTGAAGGACGCTGATTTGATGGTGCTCTTCCTCCGCTGACGCCAATACCCCGAGGCCAAACTCCAGGCCATCCTCGACTACGAAAAATCCGGCCGCCCCATCGCCGGATTTCGCACCAGCACCCATGCGTTCAAGTACCCCGCCGGCCACCCCAGCGAGCAGGAAAACGACGGCTTCCCCCCTACGGGTTTTCGGCGGCAAATGGACCCGTCACCACGGCCATCTTTCGACGACCAGAACCACCAAAGCCAACGGCCACGAAATCCTGAACGGTGTCAATCCGAACCTCACACTCCCCAGTTGGCTCTACACCGTGAACCCGCTCCAAGGCAACTGTCAGCCAATCCTGACCGGCCACGCCATTCACCCCCAAAACGGCCGCGACGACGGCCCCCAGCCCGTCGTCTGGACGAAAACAGAGGGCAGTAGGAAGGTCTTCTTCACCACGCTCGCCCATCCCGAAGACTTCAAAAACGACGACCTCCGCCCCCTTCCGGCGTACTTAAATGAGCGAATCCAGTATGCGCCACCCCCCCAAGGGCGGCTCATAAGAAAGGCGTCGAGCCCCCCTTCACCCCACCGGCAGCTTCACATGAAACACCGCGCCCCGCGGCGCCCCGGAAGTAGCCCAAATATCCCCGCCATGATCCAGCACCGTCTCCCGGCTCAACGCCAGCCCCAGCCCTAGCCCGTTCCGCTTTCCAAAACTCGTAAACGGCTGGAATAACTGATCCTGTATCTCCTTCGCGATCCCCGGTCCCTGATCGGCCACCGTAATATGCATATCGCCGTTTTCCCGCCCCGCGCGAATCGCGACAACACCCCCATTCGGCATGGTATCCACGGCGTTGGCAATCAGATTCACAAACACCCGCTCCATCCGCGTCCGCTCCACATTCGCCTCTAACTCCTCCGCCACTTCTACCGTAAATTGAATGTGTCCAGCCGCCGGCTCCTGCGACGACACCGCCGTCTGCACTAAGTCCAATATGTTACACCTCTCCCGCTCTCCATGCTTCCCCTTCGAAGCATCCAATAACTCCTGTAACATCTCCAAAATCCGCCGCGAAGCGTTATAGATATTCACCGCAAGCCGCTTATTATGCGCCGGCGGTAACTCACTATCCACCATCATCTCCGCCCCGGAATAGATCGCCGCCAGCGGATTCCGAAGGTCATGAACTATGCTCGACGCCAGCCGCCCAACCGTCGAAATCCGTTCACGCCGGATCAACTCCTTCCGCGCCCCCTCCAGTGACTCCGCCATCTGATTAAACGTCCCCGCCAGCCGCCCAAACTCATCTTTCTTACCCGCCACGCTCTCCGGTATCCGATGCGATAAGTGCTGCTTCGATAACTCCGAAGCGGCAAGGTCTAATTCCGATATCGGCCGCACTATCCGATTCGCCAGCACATATCCCAATAACAAGCTAAAGAGCAGCGCCGCCGCCCAAATCAACAGTAAGTCTCGTCGCAACCGCGTCAGCCGCTGCCCCGCCGCCCCAAACGTCCGGGCTATCGTCAACTTACCGACAGGCGTCCCATCCAGCCCCAACAAATCTCTCTCAATCCGCGCATCGTCCGCCGACACATCGGCGACGGTCGAAGCAAACTTCCCCGACGGCCCCGCAAACACAAAATCACTCCCGCCCGTCGATTGCTTCAGCGCCACCGCCGTCGCGTCCGTTACCGGATACCCCGCAACCAAAACGCTAATCAACGCCGGCCCGCGCGCGCTGTCCACAAACACCGGCGTCAACACCAGCCGCCACAACATCCCGTCCTGTACGTGATAGCCAGAAACCTGCCGCGGTGCTGTCGGCACCACCGCCGCCTCCACCGGCCAACGCGCCAACTTCGGCTCGCCCGACATCACCGCAATCGTCGATCCCCGCGGATCCGCCACCACCAAAAATGCCGACTCCTTCAACACCGGGCTCAAATACGATCCCATCTCCGTCGCCGAATCCCGTATCGTCGCCGGATCCCCCGTCCCAAACGCCGCTCGCACATTCGGCAAACTCGACAACAGCAAGGCCGCCGACCCAATCATCTCCTGCCGCGCCTTCAACACCGATTCATACGCCTGGAAGCCCGCCGTCACTTCCTCTTCCAGGCTCAGCGTCGCGCTCTCCACCGCATGCCGCTGCAGCATCCATCCGGCCACACCAAACAGTCCGGTTACAATCCCGAATACCGACAGCCAGATTTTCCACCGCAACGGCATCGCTTACTTCTTTCCGGAATACGGTCCATTCTCCGCCGGCACCGCCGGGTACTCCTTGCCGAATTTGGTCTTGTGTCCTAATTCCAGGTACCCGGTCTCGGATATTCTCGCCGCTCCCAAATCCTGATCTCCGGCTACCGTAACACGCCGTTCCAACGCCGCCAACGTCTTTTCCGTTGCCCTCTCATGGAAGATCTTCAACGTGTATTCTCCGGCCGGTACGTTTTCAATCCGGTACATTCCGGTCTTGGCGGAAGTCGCGAAATAGGAACTCGGTACTACCACAATAACCGCACTCATCTGCGCATGGATGTTACAAAATACGCGAACCACGCCCTCTCGCCGAAAAGTTATCTTTTGTGGCTCGTCCGGGGAATCTGTGGGTAACTCTGGCCGTGGACGCGTTCCAGGACCATCACCAAACCCTTGCCAGATCGAGTCCCCAGTGATTGTCGGGCTCGCCGGATCGAGGT
>SHUN01000123.1 GCA_009697495.1 Bryobacterales bacterium
CATTAACCCCTTCATGTTATTCGGCCGCCACTTAGGATTTAAAGGTAACTTCGAGAAGCTGATAGCCGAACGGGACCCGAAGGCGCTCGAACTCTTTCATCAAGTCGAGGAAGTCAAACACTGGGCCGCCGGCTTCATGAAGGTCCGCGCCGTCTGGCAGTTTTTTGAAGTGGAACGCAGTGGTAACGCGATCCATCTGTACAAACACCAGGAACCCGCGCCGCTTCACACCTTCCAATTCGGCCGCCAGCCCAAGGACGACGGCCTCTGCCTGAGCGACTACATTCTGCCCGTAGCCGACGACGGCCGCCGCGACCACATCGCCCTCTTTGTCGTTACCGCCGGCGAAGGAATCCGCGAAAAGGCGGAAGAATGCAAAGTCAAGGGCGAATACCTGAAGGCCCACGCTCTGCAAGCCCTGGCCATCGAGACCGCCGAAGGCGCCTCCGAATGGCTCCACCGTCGGATCCGCGAAGATTGGGGCTTCCCCGATTCGCCCGCCATGACCATGCAGGAACGCTTCACCAGCCGGTACCGCGGCAAGCGTTATAGCTTCGGCTATCCCGCGTGCCCGAATCTCGATGACCAACAAGGCATCTGGAAACTCATAAACCCGAATGAAATCGGCGTCGAACTCACTGAGGGCATGATGATGGAACCCGAAGCCAGCGTCAGCGCGCTGGTCTTCCAACACCCCGATTGCGCCTATTTCACCGCTACCACCCTCGAACTGGCCGAAGTGTAATGAAAATCGTCGCTGTTCTGGACGATCTTTTTTTTACGGTCAAAATCATGGATGCGGCCAAACGCGCCGGTCTGGAAATCGTCTTCGTCAAAGACGAAATCACAGTTTTCGAAAAGGCCGCCGAAAACCCGGCGATGATCATCTTCGACCTCAACACCAAAGCCGTCGACGCGGTAAAGCTGATCCGTCAGTTGAAACACCAACCCGAAACCCGGCACATCCCCCTGCTCGGCTTTGTCTCGCACGTCCAAGTCGAGCTAAAGCGGCAATCGCAAGAAGCCGGTGCCGACCAGGTCCTGCCACGCTCCACATTCTCCACCAAGCTGCCCGCCATTCTGCAAAGTCACGCCGAAGCCATCGCGGCGCAACACTGACTTTCAAATTTGGCCGCACCGCCCGCATAGTCCCGTGTTCCGCTGCGAATGCACCCAGCTAATAGCGCGCCGCAGCCGTCGATTCCGCGCTACTCGGGCCGGTACCAGCCGCGTTTCGGACCCCGCTTCAGCGAAAGTTCTCAATCAGCATCAAATCGGAACCTGTCACCGGCCGTGAATAAATGAATGACTTCTGGTCAGGCGTAGCCGAGAGCCCGAACGCCACTGGTCTTTCGATTTTCGTCACCACTCGGCTCGCTCGCCGGGCAAAGTCATAGAACCGGATGTCGCACCAGTTGGCGTCCCGCGGCGTTATGTAATAAATCCCCTCGGCAACAACATCGTAACTAACTCGCACGATCGGCTCGGCAATCAAAAGCTTCCCCTCGCCCCCGGCCAGCGGTTGCGAGTAGATCCCCTCCTGACCCTCGAAACCGTTTACATAGTAAAGAGTCTTTCCATCCCTGGACACGCTACCCGCGTTACCGCCCGTTCTGGTGATCTGCTCGGGGAAGCCGCCCTCCACCGGAATCCGCCAAATCTCCGCTCGTCCGGAACGCGCTGAAGTAAAGTAGATCTGCTTGCCGTCCGGAGACCAATTTGGTTGCCAACCGGTTTCGGCTCCCGGCGACAATCGCCGGGGGGGCCCGCCTTCGGCATCCACAATCCAAGCACCATACCCCCCTTCCTTCCGCACCGCGTCGAAGGCGATCCACTTTCCGTCCGGAGACCAAGCCGGCGAGCCGCTGGCGCCACCCATATTCTTCGTCAATTGACGCAATCCCGTCCCGTCCGCCCGTGCCGCCCAAATGTCATTTTCCCCTCCGCGCGCCGACTGGAAGGCAATCCGCGTCCCATCCGGAGAAAATCGAGGCGAAGTGTCCCGCGCCGTCGACGACAGGATTGCCTCCGGTTTCCCCTCCAACTCCAATCTCCAAAGGTCCGCCTGCAGTATCGAACGGCCGTAAGCGAACTTCGCGCCACGCAGGCTCACCGAAGGCCAAATCGCATCCGCTCCCGCCATCTCAATTCGCTCCGGTGCCCTTTGCTTGTTCACAAACACACGCCACGAGTAAAATCGCGGTAACTCGAACCCGCCCACGATCAGCGATTCCCCGTCCGGCATCCAGGCCACGCCTCGAATCTGCCCTCGATAAGGCAGGATTGTCCGCGGCTCCCCCGCCGCCGCCAAGCCTTTATTCAGCGGCACTATCTGGATCTCGCATGGCGGTGTCCCCGCGCCGCATTTTGTCACCGCCAACCGCTGTCCGTCCGGCGAAATCGTTGCGCTCAAAAACTTATCTCCCGCTTTCGGCGCCAATAACGTGCGTGGCTCCCCGCCGTCCACCGGAACCAGCAACACCGCCCCGTCCCCCGGTTCCCGAGGCTCACTATTTCGGACCACCGCCAGGAATTTCCCGTCCGCCGACCACGATGGCCGACTCACAATCGGATACAGCAGATCGCCGACGATTTTCGTCTCCGGCCCCGGCGTCCGCCGGTCGATCCCCGCAAACTCCATCACCTTCCGCTCCGGTCCCCCCAGCGGCGAAACCACGTAAATCCCGGTCTTTCCATGAACTCGCGCAAACGCGATCTGCCGCCCATCCGGCGACCACGATGGCAACAAATCCGCGCCCGGGCCGCTGGTCAACCGTAGTGTCGTCTCACTGCCAACCAACTTTACGAAAATATCCGAGTTGTCTTCCTTCTCCCCATTCCAAACGAACGCCACCTGCTCACCGTCAGGCGAAAGCGCCGGCATGGTTTCACTGCCGATAAGCGAGGTCACTTGCGTCAGACGCAGCGGCGCTTCGGTTCGCCCGAAAACCAGCCACAGCCCGATTCCCACGATCCCGGTCACAGCTAACAACGCCGCCAACGCCCACGGAATTTTCCGAGCCGGCGGCGCTGCCACAGGCTCCGTAACCGTCACCGGCGGCCCTTCCACCGTCCCAATAAACCGGTAACCCCGCCGCGCCACCGTCTCCACGTATCGCGGGTTTTCCGCCGTGTCCCCCAGCGCCGACCGCAATCGGTTCACCGCCGCGCTCAACCCGTGGTCGAAATCGACAAATACTTCGTTCCCCCAAATTCGCTCGCGCAACTCCTCCCGAGTGACTACTTCCCCCGGCTTGGCAAGCAGCGCTTCCAGGATCTTGAACGGCTGGTCCTGCAGCTTGATCCGCAATCCATATTTCCGCAGTTCGCCGCTTATCGAATCCACTTCGAAAGCCGCAAACCGCAGTGTGTTTTTGGAGATTGGCACCAATTCTCTCTTCCATCGTGTAGTGTAGCATTCCGATAGTTCCTTTTGTTTCATCAGTTTCCACCGTGATTGACGCGTGATATGGAAATGATGACTGTTCGATAGACCCACCCGGCCTTTTGTCTCAAGATTGCCACTGCAACCCGCCCGCCACTAACGGGCGAAGCAATCAAGGAGACACCTTTACAATGAACCGCCTATCTATCCCGGCAGCGCTAATCCTTCTCGGAGCGTCCGCCCTAAACGCCCAGACCGCGCGTTGCTACACCTTGGAAAGTCTGCAAGGTTCCTTTGCCGTCGCCAATTCCTACGGTGCCAACGTAGCGCTCGGCCTTCAGGCGGAGACCCTGGATGGCAGAGGGAACCTCACCCGAACCGGTATTCTCAATCAGCCTTTGGCCGGTTCCGCCACCGGCCAACGAACCGTCGGCGTCGTTACCAGTAACGGAACCTATACCGTCAACTGCAACGGCAGCGGCACCATCACCCGCCTCGTTACCCGCCCCGATGGCACCACTGCATCCGCCGCCGATGACTTCCTCATCACCGAGGCGACGGAACAGGACGGCCGCCTCATCGGGACCGCCATCGTCGATATCCAGCGCGATCCCAGCGTCATCCTCCCCGGCGGCGTTTTCCTCACGCGGCATCATACGCGCCGGCCCGATCCTCTCAGCGCCGGCTGCTACACCCAGGAAAGCCTGCAAGGTTCCTACTCCGTCGTTAATTCGTACGGAGTGGCCGTCGCCCTCGGCATCCAAGCGGAAATTCTCGACGGAAAAGGCGGCCTCACCCGCACCGGTCCGCTGAACCAGCCCACCGCCGGATCCGCCACCGGTCAGCGAACTGTCGCCGCCGTCACCAGCAATGGAACCTATTCCGTCAACTGCAACGGCACCGGCACCATCAACCGCATCGTGAACCGGCCCAATGGCACCACCGCCACCGCTTCCGACGATTTCATCATCACCCGAGGCATCGAAAAGAGCGGAAAACTCATCGCCACCACGATTATTGACGTGCAGCGCGATCCCAGCGTCATCCTCCCCGGCGGCGTCTTCCTCACTCGTGTTCACACTCTGCGCCCCCCGCTGGAAACCGCCGGAGCCGGCCCCGTCACGACGCCTTCTGAAGCCCAGACGGTAGCCGTCGCCGGCCCGAAGAACGCCACCGTAACTATCCGGACGATGCAACTGGACGGCTCGCAATCCACCAGTGCCGACGGCAAACCGTTGACCTATCAATGGACCGTCCCCGCCGGTAGCCCGTCGGTCGCAATGCTCGGCGGAACAACCGCCACGCCAACAGTGCAGTTCGGCCAGGGCCGCGCTACTTACACGTTCCAACTCACCGTGACTGACTCCACCGGCAAAACAGCCACGGACTCGGTGACTGTATCCTATATCGGCAACTGACGCCGGCATTGGGCAGGCGCACGGGTAACACGCAGTGCGCCTGCGCCAGCCGCAATGAGGCGCAAAATCTCCGCCCGACGGTCCGCTTTTGCATAAAAATACGTAGTATTATACGTAGTTGAGTGGCCGCGCTGGCAAAGCGCAGTCGGCTAGGAGATGGTCATGACAGCAGTCTTATCCCTTTACGGAGACGAAGTGTTCTCGTCTACGGATCTGAACCGGAGATCGGGAGAGGTACTAAACAGTGCCCGGAATCGACCGGTAACCATATCCCGAAACGGTGAACAATTCGCGCTTCTCCGGCGTGAGCAGGCGGCGGCGTTGTTTCAGTCCGTCACGGGTCTTAAAGGGGCAATGGCGCTGGCGATCGCAGTGGTTTGCTCAGCCCAAAACGAACCGATCCCGCTTGAATTTGAATGGAGTAAAGCCCTGGACCTTCAGGATCGGCGGACGATGTGCCGCGAGGTGCTCGAGGCCTCCCTCAAGGCCTCGATTGGCGAGATCGATTGGCCGGACGTGGACAACCTCATTCACGAGTGGCGGGAAACCGGCTTGGTTTCTGAAAGCGGTGTCCTCGATCTGGCGTTGCAATCGGCCGAGGAACATGTTCGTTTGACCGCGCCATCGCCGGGGAATGGTGACGGGGAGCGCGAAACGGGAGAGACGGGAATCTAGCTTGGGGGACGAGCCTGGCCTTTCCCTGCAATCTCCAGCGGGAACCGCAATCGCGGGGCCATGGACGCTGACGGCCCGCAATCGGAGTGTGCTCAAAGGCTGGGTCCGCCTGTGCGAACGTACGCCATCCAACGCCCAAAGGTGTTTTGCGTGGCTATCCGCTGACGCGATGAGCCGATGGCCGAAGCGCTGCTATCCACTCAAAGGTAAACGCTACGAAGGCTGCTGGTGCTATGAGATTGGCGCTGGTGACCGCGTGTACTATCGACCGTTTCCAGCCGAAAAGTTGGCGGTGATTTACTATGCCGGCCCGCATCCGCCGGTCGCGCCGGTTCCTTGAATCGCACCCCTACTCCGCCACGCCCTTCCAATCCCCCCTCACAATCGCCGCCCGAATCTCCTTCGCCGTCAATCCCATTCGCGACATTCGGTCCGCCAACAACACTTCCTTTCGGCAAACCGCGCACGTGGCGCTGTGATTATCCCGCTGGCAATCCAGCAAACTCCGGTGCCCGTGCCCGCGGTCGCAGTAACAATAACAGGGCTGCTGCGCCAGGATCGCCGGTATCCGCTCGGCAATCTCATAAACCCGCGCGAACCGTGGATCGGAAAATAGCTTCGCGCTCATCGTCATCGGCAGCGGTTGCGCCTCCCGCTCGGACTGATAAAAAGCCGGCACCGGCGCATCGTCGGCCCCCTTTTCAGCCTGCGCGACGGTCGGGTTGTCCGTCGAACAGGAAACAAGCGTAACGATTGCCGCAATCAAGAGAAGTAAACGCATATCTAATCAGTAACACGAATTCCCGCTACACTGGAAAGACGTGATTGGCGGGCAATTTTTACGAAATATTATCGAGCGTCGCAACCTGCTGTATCAGTTGGCCAAACGCGATTTCCGCCAGCGGTATATCGGCTCGGCCGCGGGCTGGCTGTGGGGGCTGGTGCATCCGCTGGTCATGCTCGCCAGTTGGACCTTCGTGTTTCAGTACTGCATGAAATCGGAGATGCCCGCCGGCTCGCTGACCAGTAACTACACGGTTTTCCTGCTCTGCGGCTACCTTCCGTGGATGCTCTTTCAGGAAACGGTCACCCGCTCCGCCAACTCGCTGCTCGAACATTCCAACCTCATCACAAAAACGCTGTTCCCGTCCGAAATGCTGCCCATCAGCGTTTTCATTTCGTCCCTCGCCAACCACGTCCTGGCGTTATTGCTCTCCCTCGTCGCCATTGCCTGGTTTGAGGGCGGCGTCAGCCCCTACGCCCTGCTGCTGCCATTCTACATGGCGCTCATCGGGCTTCTTGGCGTCGGTATCGGCTGGATCTTCGCCAGTCTCCAGGTTTACATCCGTGACACCGCCCAGGCCGTGCTTGTTCTCCTGACGTTTTGGTTCTGGATGACGCCGATCTTCATCACTGAAGACAAAATTCCCGAGGGAATGCGCTTCGTCATCCGCGGCAATCCGATGTCACTATTCGTCCGCGCCTACCGCGAACGCCTGCTCTCCACCGCCATGCCCGCCTTCGACGAACTGGCGATCCTCATCGCCTGGAGCGTTTCGGCTTTCATTTTGGGCGGTCTCTTCTTCCGCCATTTGAAGCGCGGTTTCGCCGACGTTTTGTAGATTATTTCAAAACTTCGGTAATTGTCACGGGAGTGGAAATCTTGAACCGGATCAACGATTCGTTCGAAATGATCGCCGGACTCCCGCGCGTCGCCAGCACCACACCCGTACCGGCGCCGGCGCCCGCCCCCGCGCCGATCGCCGCGCCCCTCCCACCGCCCGCAATCGCCCCAATCGCCGCGCCGATTCCAGACACAATCGCCACCTTGCCGACGTCGCGCTTTGTGTCGTCTCTTCCATATCCGGCGAACGAGGTGGTGCTGATTGCCACGCGCTGACCGTCAGCGGTCGCCAAACGGCTGAGCGTTATACTGATTGTCCCAACGCCCTTCACCCGTCCAGACCGCTTCACATTCGTCACGCGGCCCGTAACCTCCGCGCCGCGTTCGGCAATCACTAAACCATCTACCACCACGGGCTCAGCCAGAACGCCCGCCCAGCTATCTCCGCTCTGATTCTGCTCCGAGGTCATCGTTTCGCCCACACGAACCGCCACAACGGTCCCTGGTGCCAATGTAACTGTTTTGCGCGCCGTCAATTTGGGGAATGCGGGTTCACTCGGCGTTGCCACAGGCCTCGCGTCGGGTTTCATCGGGCTTCCCTTCTGCAGGACTGGTTTGAATGCCGATTCCTGCATTACTTGGGGTTCCGGTGCCGCCGCCGTTGGCAT
>SHUN01000124.1 GCA_009697495.1 Bryobacterales bacterium
TCAGTATCTGGCCTTGTTCGCCGAAGCCGGGGTGAAAGTCGCCAGCTTCACTTTTTCCGCCGCCGCCATTCGTTCCGCCATTCGCTTGGTGAACGATCCGCCGTCCGCTCTGCTCTCCGGTCTGCCCACCGCCGACGGCTTCGAAGTCTATGGCGAGAGCGAAGCCAAGCCCGTTTATTCGGCGGTCTTCGATATGGCGCCTGAACGGGCTTTGGCCTTTGCCGCCGCCGAACTACGGTTACCGGCGGAGACGGCATCGAGCGCTCTCGGCATCGGCCTCAGCCAGGCCGCGGCGATGGCGAGCGCCTGTCCCGGTCTGTCGCTTGACGCCAACCTGTTGCCGGAGGCCCAGCGCCGCGCCAGTTCAAAGCTCCGCTATATTCCGACAGCGGTTCTCTCGGTCGCTCTCGCCGGGCTTTGCACCGTCATCGCGCTGCATAAACCCTACGACGAAAGAGTGTACCGGGAAGCGTTGGAGGCGGAGTTGAAAACCACCGAGCCGCTCTCTTCCCGCATTGGCAATCTTGACAAGAACATCGACAAGACGCGCAAGCGCCTCGCGCAATTGGATGACTTCCGCAAGCGAACAGCCGCCGATCTCGATCTGGTTCTGGAATTGACCAGCACCTTCCAGCCGCCGGCATTCCTGAGCGCGCTGGATCTCACGCGCGACAACGTCACGGTGACCGGCGAGACAGAGCAGGCTGCTCCATTGCTGCGCGTTCTGGATGGCTCACCGCGTTTGGCCGGAAGTGAGTTCATCACCCCCATCGGCCGCTTGGCCGCCTCCGAAGTCTTTCGTATTCGAAGTCAGCGAGAAACGCCGCCGGCAGTCGTGGCGGTGAAGCCATGAATATGTCCGAGCGCGACCAAAAAGCGTTGAAATATTTAGGCGGTGCGCTGCTATTGGCGGGCGCGATTTATTTCTGGCCGGCCGGTGCCGCAGTCGAAACCGCCGCCGCCGCTAACGGCTCTGAGGTGTTGGAAAAGCGTCTAAGCAATTCGCGGGCGCTACTCCTGCAAGTGCCCGACAAGCAAGCCGTGCTCAAACAGGCCCAGGCCGATCTAGGCGTGCGCGAAAAAGGCTTGTTAGTGGCCGACACCGCCGCGCAGGCCCAGGCGCAACTCTTCCAAATTCTCCGCCGCGTCGGCCGCGCGCAGGGGCCGCCGATTGAAGTGCGCGCCACGGAGATCGGCCAGGCGCGCCTGTTCGGCGAAGATTACGGCGAGGTTTCGGTGGCGGTGTCGTTTGAATGCGGAATTGAACAATTGGTGAATCTGTTGGCCGACCTGGGCGCACAGCCCGAACTGCTGGCGACCAGCGAGATTCGCGTTGGCCAGGCCGCGGGCGCGCAAAAAGTAATCCCGGTCCGCCTGACCATTTCCGGCATCGTGCCGCGCAAATTGATCCCGGAGAAGAAGGGACTGTCGTTCTAATGAGCCGCTTGTTTCTTCTGAATGTGCTGCTGCTCGCCGGGATCGCCATGGCGACGCTGAAACTGATGGAACTGCGCGATGAAACCGCGCGCCGGGAAGCGATGGTCCATGCCGGCGCGCCGAAGTTGCCGCAAGCCAAGGGCACCGCCGCAATCGCGCCGCCGGAACGCACGGTGGCGGCAAACTATTTGGACATCGCATCGCGTCTTCTCTTTTCGAAGGACCGAAATCCGACCGTGTTTATCGCCCCCCCGCCCGTGAAACAAATCCCCGCGTTTCCGCTTGCTTACGGCGTGCTGATGATGGCCGATCCGCCCATCATTATGATGGCCCCGAAGAAAGGCGAAGGACAAAAAGGCTACCGCGCCGGGGACCGGATCGCCGATTTCAAAATCGTCAATTTCGATTCCCGCGTCATCGTCTTCGAATGGGAAGGCCAGAAATTTACCAAGAACATGCAGGACTTGGCCGATCGGGACGCGCAGTCCGCCGCGCTTTTAAATCGGCAGAATACCTCCGCCACGCCGGAGCCCACCGCGGCCGCGCCGGCCGCCAGTGCGCAAGTTCTCTCCGGTTCCGGCAGTGCGTCCCAAGGTCCCGGTCTTGACACCGGCGGCGGCATCCGCGCGTGTACCGCCGGAGATTCCGCCGCTCCCGGTACCGTCTCCGACGGCTATCGCAAGATCGTTAGCGAAACCCCATTCGGCAAGGTCTGCCGTTGGGAAAAAGTGAAGTGAGGAGTCTCATGAAATTCCCGTTTATCGTTCTGTTTGTTTGTCTGGCGACGCTCGCGCAGTCCAGAGAAACGCCCGCGGGCGTACCCGCCGGCGCCGTCAATGTCGATGGCCACAACTGGCGCTGGGTGGACAAAGCGGGCAAGGCCTGGCTGTTCCGCGCGACGCCATTCGGCATGATGCGCAGCGAGGAGCCGAACCTGGCGCAAGCGAAGCGTCCGGCGGGCGTTCCAGTGGAAGCTTTGCCCCTGTCCGAAGGCGTCTGGCGCTGGATCGATCCTCAGCAAAAAGTGTGGCTGTTCCAGGAAACGCCGTCCGGCCTGATGAAGACCGAAGAGCCCAAGGGCGCCGCCGCGGCTGTCGGGCCAACGGGACTAAAAGTGGCCGATGACCGTGCCGACGCCGTGCTGGATCTGATGAGCGTGAAGGAAGAGGGCGACGCACTTCGCTTCTCTCGCCCCGGACCCTTCGGAACCTACTCCTGGGTGAAGAAAAAGACGCAGCTCGATAAAGACGAGACGGCCGTTTGGGACCGCGCCCAGGCCAAGTCCGGCTCCGTGAAGAAAGACTAAGTCCGAATGAAACGCACCCTCGCCATCGTCCTCTGCGCCACAACATTTTTAACTGCCCAGCCGCCCCCGCCGAAGCCGCCTCCGGGCTTCGGTCCGCAGGTTCTTCAAAACCAGCCTCAGACACCCGGTGCCACGCCCGCCGCCTCCCCGGTCGCAAGTTCTCCCGCAGGCGGCAGTACCGGCGGACTGCAACTGGAAAACGCCTCTCTCACCGCCGTCATCGATATCCTTGCCCGCCAGCTCAAGATTAACTACATTCTCGATCCGCGCGTCAAAGGCGGGATCATCCTGAATACCTACGGCGAAACCAAGTCACTGAGCAATCGCGAACTGCTCGACATGATCCTGCGCATTAACGGCTTCGCGATGGTGCAAGTGGGAGACATCTATCGCATCGTTCCGATGGCCGACGCCGCGCGGCTCCCCATCAAGCCCTCCATCAATCAGCGCGACCTGCCGGATAGCGAACAGATCGTTCTTAACCTCATCTTTCTCAAATACGCCAATGTCGACGAACTGACAAAACTCCTGGATCCCTTCATGGGCGAGAACTCAAAGACGTGGGCTTACCCTCCGGCCAATCTTCTCCTGATCCTCGATTCCTCCCGCTCCATGCGCCGCACGATGGAGCTGATCTCGCTGTTCGACAATGATTCCTTCGCCGGCGGCCGCGTCAAACTCTTTGAAACCGAACACGCCCGGCCCTCCGAACTCACTAAGGAAATCGACACGATTTTTAAGGGCATCTCGCTCAACGAGAAACAGTCGCCCATCAAATTCATTCCCGTTGACCGGATCAACACCATCATCGCGGTCGCCGCGAATCCTTCCGCCTTTGCGGAAGTGGAGAAGTGGATTAAGAAGCTCGACACGCCGGTGAAGATTACTTCAGGGGCCATCGATAACTACGTTTACCGCGTGAAATACGGGCGCGCGGACTTGCTGGCGGGGTCCATCATGATGCTTTACGGCGGCTATGGCATGGGGATGGGCGGCATGGGGATGGGAATGGGAATGGGCATGAGCGGCATGGCCGGAGGCATGGGTATGCAAGGCGGCGGCGGATACGGTGCAGGGATGGGAATGCCGAATGCCATGGGCCCCATGGGCATGGGCCAGGGCGTGACTGCTCAATTCAACCCCGGCGCGGGCCTATCCGGCGTAGGCCAAGTCGCCAATATCTCGCAAATGGGCGGCATGGACTCCACAGGCACTTATCTCGGAGCGCAAATGGGCGGCGCCGGCGGACGCATTCCCCGGGTCGTTCCCAACGCCATGGATAATTCGTTGATCATCCAGGGAACGCCGTCGGAATACGAGGGCATCCACAAGATCCTGCGTCAACTCGACATCGCGCCGCGCCAGGTGTTGATTGACGCAAAAATCTACGAAGTCTCCCTCACCGGCGCTTTCGCTAACGGCATCGCGGCATTCATTCAGAACAAGAACGCGCCCGTCGAAGGCGCGCCGAAGCTGGCCACACGCGCGCTGAATGGGTTTCTCAGCGGCGGCGCCGTGGGTCTGACCGCGGGCGCGTTGGTCGGTCAAAGCCGTGAACTGCTGGCGTTCATGTCCACACAGGACGTGGAATCCCGTTCCCGCGTGATCGCCGCACCATCCATCATCGCGACAGACTCCATCACCGCCACGATCAATGTCGGTACGGAAGTTCCCACGCTCGCTTCCCAGGCAGTCACCGGCGTCCAGTCCAGCGGCAGTTCCCTGTTCGCCAACACGATCACCAATCGCCAGACGGGTGTGACTCTCTCCGTAACGGCGCGGATCAATCCCAGCGGAATCGTGACGCTGATTATTAACCAGGAAGTCAGCGCGCCGCAGGCCGCATCCTCCGGCTCTATTCAATCGCCGTCGTTCTCCCGCCGGTCGATCAATACCCAAGTGACAGTCGAAGATGGCGACACGATTGCCGTCGGCGGCATCATCAACGAAAGCAACACCTACTCCTCCTCCGGCTTTCCCTTCCTCCACCGCCTTCCGGTTATCGGTGCCGCCTTCGGCAGCCGGTCCTACGGGAAGGAACGCACGGAACTCGTCGTTTTCATGACGCCCCGCGTCATCTACGACACGAATGAAATCTCCGAAGCGAGCGACGAACTCAAAGGTCGTCTGCGCCGGTTGCGCAAGTATATCCGCGAATAGGCGGGCGTTGCGAAACTTGAAGGGGCTGGCCGGGTTAGAATTCGAGTTGACTCGAATGATGAAGGCCCGCCTCTTAGTTCTCCTCTCGGCAGTGCTTTGCCTGCCGGCGCAAACACCCATTGACGTTGGTACCGGCAGCAGCTCGCTGGACCCCGTGATTTCGCAGCAGTTCGTGAATGCGTATTTCCGGAACAACTTCGCGAATCTTGTCTCCACGCCCCCTGTTGGTATCGTCCGCTCCTTTGGATCAACCGGGCTCATTCAGGAATTCAACGATGCCGCGAAAACGTCCGGCGTCCGTCTGGCGCTGGTTAAGCCCACGACTTCGACGGCCAGCGTGGAAGGTACGTCGAGCGTATTTCAGATCCAGGCGCTGCTGTATGCCCATTACAGCTCGGTCGGTGTTGGTGCCGCCGGATTTCCAACGATGGATACTGCCACCTGTCCGAACGCCGCGACCGGCAGTTGTTACTGGCAGGCCTTCGACAAGAAGTTCGCTCTTTTCGCCTATGCCACGGCGCTCGCCAACGGTTCATCCGCCTTTACAACCAAGGATCCCTATTACACGGAATGGCTGAGCAACGGCGGTATCGCCACTTATGGACCCGCCACTTCGGCGGAAACCGCCGTGACCTCGCCGGCGGGATCCGTTGCCACCACGCAGTCGTTTGTGAACGGCATCATCTTGAATATCACCTCCGGGACTCTCAACGGCCGGTTGGTGAGCGTTCGGAATCCGGTCTATTCCCTTTACGCCTCCAACGGCGGGCCCGCCGGATTTCTCGGTCTGCCTACGGGTCCGGAGCAGCTCGTTGGAACGAAGCGGCGGCAGTCCTTTGAGGGAGGGGCGATTGAATACGAACCGGGCCAGGGCGGCACGCTGCGTCTGCCTGTTACCAACGTCAATCTATCGACCTCTGTCACCACGCTCCGGCTGAAGTTGAATGAGACGTTCAGTTTGGAGGCGATTCCGCGCGCGGCTACGGGGGAATCGCTGCTGGACCGCAGTGTGTCGTGGGTAACAACGAATGGGCGCGTCGTTAGCATCCAATCGGCGGGCCGCTCGGCAACGCTGAAAGCCATCGGCGGCGGCGTGGCCACCATCACCGCCGTGAGCGAGGGCAAGATTAGCGCGGCGATCGCGGTTTCCGTCCAAGCGCCGTGCTGCCAGATAGGCGAAGGCGCGCCGTCCGCGGCCACGGCCCAGACGTTTTCCGACGCGGTCACGCGCAACCGGCTGACCGTGCAGCTCCCCACGCCGAGCCCGGTTCGCCGCGTGGCCAGCGGCTACCAGCAGGAACTTTCCACCACCGCCGGCTTGCGGGTCGTGCTCGCGCTGCCCGATCGCTCGGCTCAGGCATGGATTCTAATGGGTCCGATTCTTACTGTGTTCGAGCAAGCCGGCGGCGGGGCCGGTCCGCTCGGCTACCCGGCTGGCGATCCCACCGCCACCGGCCGCCAGTTGTTTGAAAACGGCGCTTTGGCCGGCAATCCGGTGCAGGTTGTTTCCGGCGGCGTTCTCACCCGCTGGGCTTTGCTGAATTATGAGACCGGAGCGATCGGCCCGCCCGTCGCATCGGCATCGGTCTTTGCCACCTTCGCCGCCTCTGCCGGGATACAGCAACTTTTTCGGGACGGCGCGATCTTTCAGCACCAAACCGGCCTCGTCGCTGGCCGCAGCCTGCTGGTTTCGGGTCGCATTTTGACCCGTTTTCAGGCTTTAGGCGGCGTAAATGGTCGTTTTGGAGCGCCAAAAGACGACGAGTTCACGCTGAATGGACGCCGCCGGCAGAATTTTGAGGGCGGCTATATGGAATACACGCCGGGCAACGACACCGTTGACGCCGTCGAAAGCACCCGCAACCCGACCGTTTTCGCCCTGCCATCCTCCGCCGTCGCCGGTTCCCGCATCCGGCTTGCCGCCGGCGGCTTTCCGGAGAACAGCAGCCTCCGCGTCAGCGTTACGGGCCAGCCGGATTTCCTCGTCCGCGCCGTCAACGGGTCGTATTCCTGGGAAGCTTGGATACCCGCCGATTCGCCCACACGCGTTATTACGGTTCGGGCGGTGGTGGCGACCCAGACAACGGTTGCGGCGGAGACTACTTACAACATTCGCTCGGCTGCCGAATCCCGTCCGCGGCTGACGAAAGTGCGCGGTGACGCCCAGTCCGGCGCTCCGGGAACCCGCCTTCCGATTCCCTTGCGTGTCAATTTGCGGGATGAAAGCGGGTCTCCGCTAGTCGGGGTCGCCGTCGCCTTTGCCGCTTCGCCCGGCGCCGAAGTCTCGCCCCGGTCGGCCGCCACCGATAGCAACGGGGAGGCTGAGTCTTTTCTCAGACTTCCCTCCGGCGCGGGTATCGCTTTGGCCACCGCCGAGGCTTCGCGTCAAGTGGTCACTTTCACGGCGCTGGTGGCGGGAACGAACATTTCCAATTTTCCGCGACTGCCCTTCGACGGTAATTCGTACGTCGGGTCGGCGGCGGCGATTCTTAAATACTTTCATGACCGTGGAGAACTCCCCAATGCCGCGGGCGCGGTGACCCCCGCCGCTCTCGACACCTACCTCCGGAATTTTTGTGTTCTGGATAGCCAAGCCAACCAGATTTGCGATGGCTATCTGAGCAATCCAGAAGTACCGAATCTGTGGCGTCTGGTTAATTTTGCCGGTGGCGGACTGGAAGTATTTCCGGTGGCTCCCGTTGAGCTGTCGATCCGGGAGGCACTCGCCGGGGGTTCGCCCGTTTTGGTGAGTTTGCGGCTTGGCAATGGTTCGGCGGTCGCCGTTGTCGCC
>SHUN01000125.1 GCA_009697495.1 Bryobacterales bacterium
GTGACGACGAGGGACTTACGAATTTCTCTTTGCACGCCGATGGTTAGGTGGCGGGAGTAGGGAGGACTGTAGCGGTAGGGGTAAAGGTCGGTGCCTTGTTTGGAGATATTGATGTTGCGGACGGAGAGATCGTTGGGGTTGGGATTGGCGGTGGCGGCTTCTGAGTTGGCGCGGATTCGAGGGAGTATGTTCATCAGGTCAGAGAGGCGGAACCCGGTGGGCGCGGTACGGAAGTCGAGTGGGGTGCCGACGTTGACGTTGGGAAGCGTGCCTGGAATGGGATTGACGATGCCGGCGGTGGGGTTGGGAACGCTTTGGCCGCCGATCTGCTGGCGGCCGTTGCCGACGGGACCGATGACGGAGCGCTCGACAAGGCGTTGGGAGATTTCGGTGGTGTCGTAGTAAAAGCCGCCGCCGCCCCGGATGACGGTTTTACTGTTCTTGAAGGGGTTCCAGGCGAAGCCGAGGGAGGGGGTCCAGTTGGTGTATGTGGGCCTGGTGGGATCGAGGCTCTCCATGAGGGGCGCCAAGTAGGCGGGTTTGCTGAGATCGCCGTTGACGAGCGTGGATTCGAACTGCCAGGCGAGGCCGTAGTTGAGCGTGAGTTTGGAATTGATGCGGAAAGTGTCCTGCCAGTAGAGATGATAGCGGCGGTTGGTGTTGGCCTTATCGATGTTGAACGGGGGCGGCTGGGCGGGATCGCCGATGCCCATGATGAAGGCCGCAAGGGGGAGTTTGAGTACATCAGCATTGGTGACGAACTGAGCGGGGAAACCGAAGGCGGAGAGGGGGATGCGGTTGGCGGCCATGATATCGGGACCCCAGACTTGTCCGGCGGCGGGATCACCGAAGGCCCAATAGCCTGTGGCGGGCGCGTTTTCGTAGCTGGCGCCGAAGCGCATGCGGTGAGCGCCGCGCTGCCAGCTCATGTTGTTGACGAGGTTGTAGCGGCGGACATCGCGGCCTTGAGGGGCGTTGGAGGTATTGCCGAAGCGAACGTTGGTGCCGGCGACAGACATTTCGGGGAGGCCGAGGCCAAGGCAGCCTGGGCACTCCTTTTCCGTTGGGTGGAGGTTGCGGTTGTTCCAGTAGTGATAGGCGAAACGAAAGTCGTTGACGAACGCGGTGGAGAGCGTGCTGGTGATGCCGAGGACGCTTTGGTCGGCCCAATTGCGGTTGACGAGCCAGTTGGAGGGAAGGGGAGAGCCACCGCGGGGGCCGAAGCCGTTGTTGCCATCGTGGGAGTAGCGGGCGAAGAGGTTGTGTTTGGTGTTGAAACGATAATCGAATTTGGCTGAGATTTGTCTGCCGTTGTAAGGATTGGAGGCGTTTTGGGTGAGGGCGGCGAAGTAGGCGGAATCGGGTTGGACGGTGACAACGGCGTCCTGGTTGTTGTTTTCGATATTGAAAAAGAAGAACAATTTGTCTTTCTTGATGGGGCCGGAGAGGAGGGCGCCGGCTTGGCGGCGGGCGAAGAAGGGGTCCGGGGCGAAGGCGTTGCGGCGGAGGGCGGGATAGGCGGAGAGGTTGTTATCGCGGAAGAAGTAATAGGCGCCGCCGTGGAAATCGTTGCCTCCGGAACGGGAGACGATGTTGATGGCGCCGGAGGCGGCGATGCCGGTGGAGAGGTCAAAATTAGCGGAGGAGATTTGGAATTCTTCGACGACTTCCTGGGAAAAGTTTTGGGCAGTGCCGCCTTCGATGGAGTTGCGGACGTTGCCGCCATCGACTGTGATGGCTGTTTTAGCAGAACTGGCGCCGAGGACGGAGACGGAGAACTGGGCGTTGTATTGCGCGAGGCTTTGGGCGCCGACGGAGACGCCGGGTTCGAGGAACGCGAGTTGGAGAAAGCTGCGGCCGTTCAAGGGGAGGGCTTCGATTTGGCTGCGAACGATGACGCCGTCAATTTTGTGGGCGTCGTAGGCGATTTGGGCGGTAGCGGCATCGACGCTAACGACTTCAGTGACGGTTCCGATTTCGAGTTTCATGTCGACAGTGGTTGTGCTGCCGGTGACGACTTCGGCTTGGCGGACGGTTTGGCGGAAGCCCGCCATGTGGGTGCGGACTTCGTAGCGGCCGGGGGGAAGCGCGGGGACGGAGAACTGGCCCTGGATGTCCGATTTGATTTCGCGTTTGAGACCTGTCTCGACGTTTGTGATGGTGATGGAGGCACCGGCGATGAGGCCGCCGGAGCCGTCACTGACAGCGCCGACAATGGCGCCGATGGGGGCTTGGGCGAGAGCGGCGATCGTCAGGAAGAGAAGCGCGAGCGTAAACGTGGCTCTAGGCATGGAAAGCATTCTACTCCCAATTCCGTTCGTTATGGGGGGAGTGCTTAACAGTGTTGGGGCTTTCCCCCCCAAACGCTCCCTGACGGTCGCGGCTCGGAAACGGTTGCGCTGATTCCGGAAGAGTTTCTGGGCCGCGAGCGTAAGCGAGGCGGTGCCTGCCCCAATTCGGTTAAGCCCTCGTTGTGGGGCGAGGGGGCATGCTCATGCTAGAATTCGCGAATGGTCGCGGAAATGAATGACGATTTTGAAATGGATCGAATGAGCTTGGCGCCGCCGGAGGCGGACGAGGGGAGACGAGCGTTTTTGGTGACCAAGCTGGCGGCGGGGTTTGCGCTGGCGGTATCGCCCGTTACGGCGGAGACGATTACGACTTCGGCTGAGGGGCTGACGGCGGGCGAGGTGAAGATTCCCGTGGCCGAGGGGGAGATTCCGGCTTATCGGGCGATGCCTTCCTCGGGGAAAAATCATCCGGTGGTTCTGGTGGTGCAGGAAATTTTTGGGGTGCATGAGCACATTAAAGATGTCTGCCGGCGGTTGGCGAAATTGGGGCACATGGCGATTGCCCCGGAGATGTACGCGCGGCAGGGGGACGTTAGCAAGCTCACTAATTTTCAGCAGATTCTGAATATTGTGGGGAAGGTGCCGGATGCGCAGGTGATGGCGGATTTGGACGCGGCGGTGGAGTATGCGGGGAAGGCGGGCGGGGATGTATCGAAGCTTGGAATTACGGGGTTTTGCTGGGGCGGACGGATCGTCTGGCTGTATGCGGCGCACAATCCGAAATTGAAGGCGGGCGTGGCGTGGTATGGGCGGCTGGCGGGGGTGCCGGCGGAGTTGACGCCGAAGCATCCGGTGGATATTGGCGGGGCGCTTCATGCGCCGGTGCTGGGGTTGTATGGGGCCAAAGACAAGGGGATTCCGTTGGACACGGTGGAGCAGATGCGGGCGGTGTTGAAGAAGGGTGAGATTCGCGTTTACGACGAGGCCGACCATGGCTTCCACGCGGACTACCGTCCGACGTATCATAAGGCGAGCGCGGAGGATGGCTTCCGGCGATTACAGGCGTGGTTCAAAGCGAACGGCGCGGCGTAAGAAAGGAATTATCATGTTCTGGTTGATCGGCACGCTGATATCGGGGTTGCTGGTGGGGCTTGTCGCCAAGTTTGTGATGCCTGGGAAGGATCCCGGGGGCATTGTCGGGACGATACTGATTGGGATTGCGGGGTCCTTTATTGGGAGTTGGGTGGGAAGTTTTTTGGGGATGGGATCGACGGGGTTTTTGATGTCGGTAGTAGGCTCAATCCTGCTGTTGATTGGGTATCGGGTGATAGCGGCGAAAAAGGTGTAAGTTCCGATGGACAACTGGGCGCTGCTTTCGAACGTCCTCGGGCTGGCGATTGGCGCGGGGCTGAATCTGTACGCGGCGGTGCTGGTGACGGGATTGGGGATCCGTTACGGGTGGCTGCACGATATGCCGGGTGAGCTGGGATTGCTGGCGCATCCGGTAGTGCTGATCGCGGCGGGGGTGATGTACGCGGCGGAATTTGTGGCGGATAAAGTGCCGTTTTTTACGCCGATTTGGGATGGGATTCACACGTTCATACGGCCGGTGGGCGGGGCGCTGCTGGCGTTGAGCGCGACGGCGGATATGGATCCGCTGGTGAAGGTGTTGGCGGTGATGGGAGCGGGGACGCTGGCGCTGGGGACGCATACATCGAAGATGGGATTCCGGCTTCTGGCGCATACGACGCCGGAGCCGGCAACGCATTCGGTGATTTCGGTGGTTGAGGATTTTGCAGTGGTGGGATTGCTGCTGTTGGCGTATCAATATCCTTGGATTGCGCTGCCGGTATTTGGTTGTGTTGTTGTGGGGATTGCGGTGTTTTTGCCGCTGTTGTTCCGGATCGCGCGGTTTTTGTTGGCGGGGTTGATTGGGCGGGTAATGTCGTGGTTTGCGGTGGAGGCGACGCGGGGGCCGGTGCGGGTGTTTGCTCGAAAAGTGAAGGGCGCGCCGCGATTGGCTTCGGGGGTTTTGCAGCCGGAGACGGGAGTGTTTACGTTTTCGCGTTGGGGGCGGAGGAGGGAAGTGGTGTTGGGGGCGTTGGCGCCGGGGGTGGAATGGGGGTTTGTGTATAACGTGGCGCGGACCGCGGATGGGTCGTCGTTTTATTTGACGAAGGAGTGGTGCGCTACTCCGGCGGCAGGGTCCACTTGCGACACAGACTCGTGAGGCCGGTGGCGTTGGCCGTGGGATACTAAATGCGTGCCGAGCCGAACGAACCGCCGGTGCGGAGCAGGACTGCATTGCGGTGAACGACGGCGGCGGCCCTGGGAGCTGAGCGAAGCGCGCATGAGTTCGTGGGCGAGCAGGCGGCTGGGATTGGTCATTTCGGCGAGGTTTACGCCTTTTCGCGGGTAGTTGCGGACGGGGAGATTGCTCCAGTCCTTGCGCTCGGCGTCGTCGAATTCGAAAATGATTTTCTTGCGGTCTTCGGGTTTGAAGGTATCGAGGAAGCGGATGACGATGGATGTGATGCCGCCGTCGGTGGGGGATTCCGCGGCGCATGATGCCGGTAATCATACTAGAATTACTGGCGCTTTAGCTGGTCGAAGAAATTTAGGAGGAAGACAGCGCGGGTGGGGAGGTTGATCATGAGATCATTCTCGGGCCTGTCCGAAACTACCAGCCGCTTGCCATCCGGCGTGACGTCGTATCCCATGCCCCGAAAGTTGATGCCGGCACTCCAAAGACGCGGCTTGGAAACGACAAATCCGCTCGGCGCCGCCGAATAGGTAACGGTCATTACCTTTTCCTGGTCAGTGCCATAGAACAGTTCTTTGCCGGTCGCCGTCCAGCGGGGTCTGACGCCTCCCCCGCTGGATATCTGCCACCGTCCGCTGGAATCGGGATAACCGCGCACATACACCTCGTTGGTCCCCGATTCATTCGATTCGTAGGCGAACCACTTGCCATCCGGTGAGAACATCCCATCGCGTTCGTTGAACGCGGTAGCGACGAAAGCCGATGTTTTCCCCACCACCGGACGCGCGGGATTCCGGCGGTCGATCTCCAGCAGGCGGATATCTCTCATCGTGCCCGGCCGTTCTTCTTCGAATGCGAGGACTTTGCCATCGGGGGAAAACGAGGTGGGCGTTTGCGGCAACTTGCTTTCCGTGAGCCGCTCCACTTCGCCGCCTCCGCCGGCTGCAACCCAGAAGATCCCATCGGCCCGCTGGAAGGCGATCCGCTGGCCGTCCGGCGTCCAAACCGGACGCTGATTCTCGCCCGGAGCGAAAGTCAACCGTGTCTTGATCTCACGCTCCGAATCATAAACCCAGATGTCGCGCTTGCCGCTCTCTATGGTGTCGAAGGCGAGGCGCTTGCCGTCCGGGGAAAAGCGGGGATTGACGTATTCCTGGGGATTTTTGAGATACGGCGTCTTTACCCCGGCGGCGTCGATCAAAGCGAGCGGAGCGTTGGTTGATGTCCCCTTCCCCTCGACGTAGACCATCGTCCCGGTTCGGGAGAAATCGAATTCCGCGCTGCCGCGGGTAACGTGATGACGCACATTCTGCAAAAGCGGGACCGGAGTCCCAGTTATCTTCAGTTTACCGGCATCCAGGCCGACCACAAACACCGTCCCCTGGCGCATAAAGAGCAAATGTCCGGAGGGAGAATAGCGTGGAAAATAGCCTCCCTGGACCAACGTTGTCCGGCGTCCGGTGTCGAGGGCCACGGCCTCAATGGTCGCGTTATCGTAGTTACCGGCTGACTGGCTGGAGAAGAAAATCGCGGCTTTGCTTCCGGGCAGAACGAAGGGATAGCGGTGGGTGCGCTCACTCTTTTTTTCATCGAGTTGGGTGATGGGTTGAGGCGTTCCGCCGTTGGCGGAGATGCGCATTAGTCCGGAGGCCTGTTCGGGCGAAAACACGATGGTGTTGTCGTCGCCCCAACTGGCTCCGCGCAGGTTTGGCAGCGGGCAGATGGTGACAGGCGCGCCGCCGTGGATGGAGATTTTTCGCAGTTCGCGGCGGTCGTGATACCCCAGCCATTCTCCGTCGGGGGAGAAAAACTGATGGGTGGCTCCCTCGGTTCCGGCGAGTACCGTCGGCTTTGCTTCGTCGAGCGACCGAGTGGCGAGCCGCAATTTTCCATCCTCGCCGAGGAGCTGCCAGACGAGGCGGCGTCCATCCGGGGAGATGATCATGTGCGGCGCGTCGATTCCCCGCAGATCGAAACCTTGGCCCATCTCGACTTCAAAGCGCGCCATTGGCTGGGGCGCGGACTGCTTCGCGGGCCACCACGCCAAACCGGCGGCGGAGAGTCCGAGTGCGGCGACGATCCAGGGAATTGGCGAACTCGGTTTTGGCGGCGCGGCGGGCTCTTCGGCGGCTTGGGGTTGGGATAAGAAGATGCGGGCTTCGCCGATATCGCGCAGGCGGAGTTTGGCATCGCGTTCCAGGCAGCGGCGGACCAGTTCGCGGACCGGTCCTTTGGGAAGCGCGCTGAAATCGATGGGGGCGCGCAAGACATCGGCCAGCGTGTGCGACATCGTCTCGCCGGTGAACAGGCGTTTTGCCGTGAGCATCTCCCAGAGAACAACGCCGAAAGACCAGATGTCGGCGCGTTTGTCGACGGGCTTGCCGGCGGCTTGTTCGGGCGACATATAGCCCGCCGTGCCCATGATGACGCCGGCCTGGGTGGCGCCCATGGTTAAGGTCGGCGAGTCGTCGCTTGGGGCTGACGGCAGTATGACGGCGGCGAGGCCGAAGTCGAGGACTTTGACGACGCCATCGGGGGTGACCATGATGTTGGCCGGTTTCAGATCACGATGGATGATGCCTTTGTCGTGGGCGGCTTCGAGGGCTTCGGCAATTTGGCGGGCGTAGAGGAGCGCAGTTTGCAGGGGGAGCGGGGTTTTGAGCGGTTCGCCGGGGACGAGTTCCATGACGAGCGCGCGGTCTTGGAGGCCGTAGATTTGGGCGATGTTGGGATGGTTGAGGGAGGCGAGGACTTTGGCTTCGCGTTCAAAGCGGGCGAGGCGTTCGGGATCGCGGGCGAAGGCGGCGGGGAGTACTTTGATGGCGACTTCGCGGCCGAGTTTTGTGTCGCGGGCGCGATAGACCTCGCCCATGCCGCCGGCGCCGAGGGGCGCGAGGATATCGTAGGGGCCGAGTTTGTCGCCGGGAGTCACCGCTGTATAGTCTATCGGATCGGGCCGGAATCCAGCTCGGAAAATAGTTCTTCTAAATTGACTGCGAGTTCACCGGCGTGGAGCGCCGTGGCCGCGCGCAATGGGTCCAGGCCGGAGTGATACTCCCAGGCCGTGCGTTTGACGGGGTCGATCACCCAGCAGTAGGGGACGCCCCAGGCGTGGTACTCCTCG
>SHUN01000126.1 GCA_009697495.1 Bryobacterales bacterium
CTTGTGCTCAGTTAGAGTTGCCCACTCCATGCGCCGCACCTTGGTCCGCAAGCCATAGGTGGGCAAGGCGTTATCATCCCCGGCCCTGCCGGGCCGACGGGTCAATTCTGGAGAGCATACCCGGATCATTTCTGGAGAGTGCCGAAGTCTTGGCGTCTGGAACGGGTCCGGCGGGCTGTATGAAACCAAGACGCAGGTCGGCGAATCCAGGCGGCTCATCCGCGGCGCGCTCAAGGGGAAGGTTAACCGGTTGCGTTTCCTCGATGACCGTCTGCTCGCGCTTTCCATGCGCTACGCCAGGCCGATCAAGTTTTTCACTGGATGGGATCTGTCAAAACTGCTGACAGTTCTTCAGCCGCTCTACGGTTTGTTAAAAGGAATTCCTTCGGATCAGCCTTTAACAAGCGCCTATTGGCGCAAACAGACCCCCATTCCGGAGAGTATGGATCCGGATCGCGATGGCTGCGGATTGCTTTGGCTTGCGCCCGTCCTGCCGGCCGACGGCGACGATGTGGAGAAGGTTCGCGCCGCCACCATGGACACGTTGCTGGCGGCTGGTTTTGAACCCATGATTTCGCTCAGTCTTATCAATGGCCGCGCGATTATCTGCGTGATCTCCATTTCGTTTGACAGGTCCGTGCCTGGCGAAGATCTTCGCGCCATGACTTGTTATGAAACCTTGGCGGACCGGGTCAATCGAATGGGGTATTATTCCTATCGGCTGGGAATTCAATCTATGGCCGAGATGAACACTCCGGAAAGCTATGCGACGCTGCTCCGGACGATTAAGGATGCCATCGATCCGGCAGGCGTCCTTTCTCCCGGACGCTATGAACCTGCGGAACGCAGCCAGGCTCACTGGGCCGGTTAATCCCACCGTTTCCGATACGCCGACGCGCCACGGCCAATAGAAATACGCTGGGCGCCGCACTGTCTGCCCCGCGCTAAACGCGGCTTTTACACGCTGTTTTTCCGCGACCACTTCGCAAGCGGATTACGCGAGTTTCCGCTCCTTCATTTTCACCCGCCAATACCCGGCTGGCGGCGCGATGACGGCGACGGCTTGCATCGTGATCACAACAAGAAGTACTGGAGGGAACGATGCATTTAGCGCCGCGCTTTGGACCAGCAGTGGAACCACGGTGGCGAAGGCGACGCACGGCAGTATCCACCATTCCGATAAGCCCATCAGGCCGACCTCGCCGCCGGCAAGATGGAGCGCGATTACGACGGCATAACGGGCGGGCAGCCAGCCAAATGCCCCGTTTTCCAGCAGAATCAATGCGGCTATCAGCGTGAAGACCCCGGCGAGGCCATAGGCAATGCAAGCTTGCAAGAGCGCCGTCCTCTGCTGGTTGATGCCCGGCGCGCGGGTCAGCAAAACAATCCACAGCGCGATCGTGGCGAGCAGCGCGACCGCGACCGATTTGGCCCCGGAATCCCCGTATTTTGCGGTATCATCGACATAGGCATTCACCCCGAGGAATCAGGTCGCGACCGCGAAAAGCTCACGATCTACCTGCCCTGTCCCAGGATTCTTTTGTGTTGCGGTGTACTGCTTCGCAGATAGGACAGGCAGCATGAAAGCTTCAATCGAGAGGCCGGCGGAGCTTCCGCTCAAGGCCTTGGCCGTGAACACGGGCGCATTTTCCCTTTGTTTTGCGGCGTGGGTGATGTTCGGGCCTTCGGCCCGGCTAATCGCGCAGGAACTCCAGATCGATCCCGCGCAGGCGGCGCTGTTGAAATCGCTCCCGATTCTCACGGGCTCGTTGATGAGAATCCCGATCGGAATTCTGACGGACCGATTGGGGGCACGGCGCGTTTTCACGGCGTTGGCGGCGTTGGCTGCGGTAGCGGCAGTCGGGCTGGCGTTGTCGAGCGGCTGGGCGCAGCTATTGGCGGGGGCGCTCGCGTTCGGAATGATCGGCACCACTTTCGTCCCCGGTGTCCAATCAGTATCCTCATGGACGCCGGCATCCCGACAAGGCTATGCGCTGGGAATTTTTGGCGCGGGAAACGTGGGCACGGCTCTTACGGCGTTTGGCATGCCGCTGCTGTTGGAATCGTTGGGCTGGCGAGGGACGTTTTGCTGTTATGGCGTCGTGCTGGCGCTCACCTCCGTTGGGTATTGGCTGCTGATGCGCGACGCGCCGGCCAAGGGGCCCGCGCGCAGTCAATTGGATTTGCTGCGTCCGCTGGCCGACGCGCGCACGTGGCGGTTGGGGCTATATTATATGGCCACTTTTGGTACTTTCGTCGGTGCGACATTGCTCCTTTCCGACATCTACATTGATGCCTACGGCGTCTCTCTGCGTTCGGCGGGATTCATAGCCGCAACATTTACGTTTTCATCCAGCATTGCCCGTATTTGGGGCGGTAAGTTCTCTGACCGGTTCGGGGCGAGCACAGTGCTTCGCATTTCGTTGGCAGTTTCGCTGGTGGCACTGGCTCTCCTGCTGGCTGGTCCCGTTCTGCCCATCACGGCGCTGTTGTTTTTCGTAGCCGGAGTCGCGATGGGCATTGGCATGGCGGCGACGATGCGCTACGTGCCCGAGTATTTTCCGGAATCAGTGGGCGCCGTGGGCGGCATCGTGGGCGCATTGGGGGGACTCGGCGGGTTCGCCCTGCCCCTGGTGGCGGTGTGGATCAAAGCCGGGACCGGCTCCGTTTTCCTGCAGGCATTCCCGGTTGTGGTTCTGGCCGCCGCCGCCCTGGCGGTGGAAAGCGCCGTGACGTTCCGCGCGGCGCCGGTTCCAGCCCGTCTCGAAGCGGAAGCCTGATCAGAACTTATACATCAGCTCGACATAGCCGAGGTTGCCGGAGCGGCCGTTCGGATAGAACGTCTGCATTGCCGCCAAGCCCTGGGCGTGCCCGTAGTAGACGTTCAGCCCAACGGCCGGATTGATCTGAATATCGACGCTGGTGTCCTACAGATTCGCCAGTGACCGCGCTCCGGTTGTCGATCGGCCGACGTACCCAAAGCCGCCCACGTATCAGAGGCCGTTGCGATTGGCCAGTGACAGGCCATGGAACTCGTTCGAAATCGATAAACGGGCGTGGGAGCGCAGCGTCAACTCGGCGTAAATATCGCGGTTGTTCATCCTGTTGAAGAACGGGAAACGCGCGAATGGCCGGGGCGTGGGCAGGACATGGAAGAACGTGTTGTGGGTCCCGTCGGCCGTGTTGCGCGACTTGATTCCAGCCCCAGCCATCAGTCTGGAAAACGCCACGCGTGGGTATCGCGCCCAGGAACGTAAATTGGCCGTTAGCACGGGTTTTTGAGTGGGGCATGCCGTCGAAAGGCCGGCCGCGTGCGTCCAGCCGAAGTGGCCGATCAAGCGCATGTTGATGCGGGTGGTCTTTAGGGCCGCCAGCGTGGCATTTTTGGGCGCGGGCTCCGAACCGTCGGCGAATTCGACGCGGCCCACACGGAACTGGCCGGCAGCGGTCTTCCATTGCAGGCAAGCCTGTTTGGGAAAGAGCATGGCGGCGTTCGAATTGCGGTTATGGCGTTAGGGACGCGGCTGGCGACTGCTCGGCGGCGGCTCGGACAAGGGCCGCCATTTTGGGGTAGTCGGGTTCGACGCGACTACGGTGTGGGACTGCATCGCCTGATACACCTGCCCGGAGAGGCCGAGATTCGAGACGATTTCCATGAGATGCGGGTACTGCGCGGAAGTGGTGAAGACAAGGACATCGACAGCCCCGCGGGACAGGCGGCGGGCGGCTTCTTTGAGGGGGCCGCTATCGTCGGGAAGCTCCCAGTGATAGAAGGCGATGGTGCTGACAGCGGCGCCGAGGGCTTCGAGGGCGGCGGTGAATTCGTAAGGACCGCGTCGCGGAGGTAAGCGAGCCCGACGCCGGTGGTAAAGAGCCCGAGTTCGAACTCGCCGCCAATGAGCCGCCCAGCCCTTCAAATGACATCCAGCGTTGTATTTTCCTGAAGCAGAACGAGACCATCGACGATTTTCGCCGGGAAGGTGCGGACACAGGGGCCGTCCGTGGCGGGTTTGAGAGTTTGGCCCGATTCGAGACAGATCCGGCGGGTGTGGAGCGGGCAGGTAACAGTGATTCGGCCTTCGAAGGTAGATACGATTCCGTCGACGAGCGGGCCGTCCATATGTGGGCATTTATTCTCGACCGCGACGACGCGAGTACCGAGGTTGAAGAGCGCGATATCGAGGCCCTTCCAGTGGAGCGTCCGGCCTTCTTTGAGCGGCAGATTCTCGATCACGGTGATGGCGATCCAGGGGGAACTAGACATGCGCTTTCTCCTGCATTTGGATCTGGACGAGGCCGTCATTGGGGACCTCAATGGGGGCGAATTGATAGGGGCGGGGGTTGTCTCGTTCGAGCCACGCGTCGGAGGCGCGATCCTTCGATTTCTGGAGGCGATCGAGAAGGCCTTGCTTTACGTCATCGGCGGCGTAGACCGTGTCGCGGCGGACCTTCTCCATGCCGAGGCGTTCGACGAAATCGTAAGTCCGCTCCAAGTAGACGCCGTGTTCCCGGTAGTACTGGAAGAAGAGCGCGGAGGCATCGAGAGCTTCTTCCGTGGTCTCAACGGTGATGAGGAGATCGGCCTTGCGAACGCCCTTTCCAGCCGCGCCGCCAACGACGACCTGCCAGCTTCCCTCCTGGCCAATTAAGCCGATATCCTTGACGGTCGCCTCGGCGCAATTCCGGGGGCAGCCGACGACGGCCAGCTTGGTCTTATGCGGCGTGAAGAGGTCCTCCAAGCGCCGTTCCAGCTCAACGCCGGTAGCTATCGAATCCTGCGTGCCGAAGCGGCAGAACGTAGAGCCGACGCAGGTCTTGACCATGCGGACGCCCTTCGTGTAAGCCTGGCCGGAGCGCATGCCGAGGTCTGCCCACATACCGGGAAGGTCCGCCTTCTTAACGCCCAGCAAATCGATGCGCTGGCTGCCGGTGACCTTGACGAGCGGGACGTTGTACTTCTCGGCGACGTCGGCGATTTTGCGGAGTTCGGCGGGCGTGGTGACGCCGCCTCTCATGCGCGGGATGACGGAGAAAGTGCCGTCTTTTTGAATATTGGCGTGGACGCGATCGTTGATGAAGCGGGCGGAGCGGTCCTCATCGTGATCGCCGAGCCAGACGACATCGACCAGATAGCTCAGCGCCGGTTTGCAGACTTCGCAGCCGATGCCATTGCCGTAAATATCGAGGACTTCCTGAACGCCTTTCAGCTTCTGGGAGCGGATGATTTCCCGGAGCTGATCTTGAGAGAACGGAACGCAACTGCACAGGACTTTGGCCTTCTCTTCGGCGTAGTCCGGCGAGACGGCTTTGAGGAGCGACTGGCAGAGACCGGCGCAACTGCCGCAGCCGGTGGCGGCGCGGGTTTTGTCCTTGAGCTGGGCCAGGGTGCAGAGGCCCTGATTGTGAATCGCTTCAATGATGGCGCCCTTGGAGACGCCGTTGCAGCCGCAGACGGTATGGCTGTCGGGCAGGGCGGCGGCGTCCTCGCCGAGACCGGCGGAAGCGGCGGGGCTGAGGAGATTTCGGCGCTGTTCGGTGAGGTCGGTACCGTTGCGGAGCCAGTCCATGAAGCGGTGATCGTCCGACGCGTCGCCGACGAGGATGACGCCTTCCAGCTTGTTGTTCCTGAGGATGAGTTTTTTGTAAATGCCGAGCGAGGGGTCTTCGAGGCGAACGCATTCGACGCCTTCGCGCATGTCATCGAAGTCGCCGGCGCTGAAGACATCGGCACCCATGATCTTGAGCTTGGTGGCGGGCGTGTAGCCGGTGAAGACCGGCCCGCGGTTGCCGGTGATGGAGGCGGCGAGGACTTTCCCCTGTTCAAAGAGCGGCGCGACGAGGCCGAAGAGCTGGCCTTCAAATTCGGTGCATTCGCCGACGGCGTAGACATCGGGGTGGGAGGTTTCCAGGTACTCGTTGACCAGGATGCCCTTGTTCACGTCGAGGCCGGCTATTTTGGCGATGCCGGAATTGGGCTTGATGCCGGCGGCGACAACGACGAGATTGGCCGGAAGCTGGGTGCCATCGTTGAGGGTGACGCCTTCAACGTGGGCGTCGCCGGTGAAGGCGGTGGTGACGGCGTTGCAGCGGACGGCAATGCCGAGGGATTCGAGTTTGCGCTTCAGGAACTGGCCGCCGGTGAAGTCGAGCTGGCGGTCCATGAGATGCGTGCCCAGGTGCAGCACGGTGACGTCGCAGCCCTGTAATTGCAGGCCGCGGGCGGCTTCCAGGCCGAGCAGACCGCCGCCGATGACGACCGCCTTTACGCCCGCGCCGGAGAGCGCGAGAAGGTGCTTGGCGTCATCGAGCGTGCGGAACACGAAGACGCCTTGCTTATCGATGCCGCCGATGGGCGGGAGGAAGGGGCTGGAGCCGGTGGCGATTAGAAGCTTGTCGAAGGAGGTCGTGCAGCCCTGGACGGAATGAATGGTTTTGTTTGCCAGATCGATCTTGTCGATGCGAAGACCGAGCTTGGCTTGGATGCCGTTCTGCTTGTACCAATCGATGTCGTTGAGGACGATATCGTCGACCTCTTTTTCACCGGCGAGGACGGAGGAGAGCAGGATTCGGTTGTAGTTGACGTGGGTCTCGTCGCCGAAGATGGTGATGTCGAAATTGTGGTTGTGCTTGAGGATCTGTTCGACGCAGAAGACTCCGGCCATGCCATTGCCGATGACGGCTAGACGCTGTTTCATAGTGTTCTCCGATTCGGGGACCGTTCCACACGGACGGCGCACTGTTTGTAGTTGGGTTCGCGCGATATGGGGTCAAAGGCGTCTTGAGTGACCTCATTTACATTGGTTTCGGCGAAGTGAAAGGGCATGAACAACTGCCCTGGAGCGATGATCTCGGTAAGCCGAAGTTCGACGTTGTCGACGCGGCCGCGGCGGCTGACGAGGGAGACGGGCTCGTGAGTCCTGAGGTCGAGGCGGCGGGCGTCGTCGGGATTCATTTCGAGCCAGGCGTTGGGCGACATGCGTTCGAGTAGAGCGACCTGCTGGGTCTTGGTGCGCGTGTGCCAGTGCTCGACGGTACGGCCGGTGTTGAGGATGAAGGGGAAGCCTTTGCCGGGCTGGTCGGGGAAGGGTTCCCAGTTGACGGGGATGAGCTTGGCCTTACCGTCCTTGGTGGGGAAGACGCCGTCGGCATAGAGGCGGCTGGGGACATTTGGATCCGTTCCCTCTGGGAACGGCCATTGAAGACCTCCATGGGCTTCGATGGCTTCGTAGGTCATGCCGGAATAGTCGCAGAGGCGGCCTTTGGTGATGCGCTTGATGTCGGCGAAGGCATCGGCGGGCTGGGTCCAGTTGGGGTAGAGTTCTTCACGGCAACCGAGGCGTTCGGCGATGGCGAGGAAGATGTCGAAGTCGGGCTTGGCTTCGCCGGGGGGCGGGACGATTTTGTTGGCTTTGCCGGCGCGGCGTTCGGAGTTGGTGTAGGTACCTTCTTTTTCGCCCCAGACGGCGGCGGGGAGGACGAGGTCGGCGAGCTCGGTGGTAGGGGTGGGGTGGTAACCGTCCTGGACGACGAGGAAGTCGAGGTGGGCGAAGGCGGCGCGGAGCTGCGTCTGGTTGGGGTAGCTGACGACGGGATTGGTGGCGATGATCCAGAGGGAGCGGATGTGGCCGGTGACGGCGGCGTTGATGATGTCGGG
>SHUN01000127.1 GCA_009697495.1 Bryobacterales bacterium
CCTTTTTGCCTTTGACGGCGGGTACGGGCTGCCGGTTGGAGGGCAGCGCCTGCTGCGCCGCATCCGTAACCAGCGGGCCGGCCGCGGGCGCTGCTTCCGTTTTCGCCGCTTCGGCCGTCGCCGCCGCCGCTGCCGCTGCCGCCTGATTCTCCACGCTCTGCCGGGCATCCGGCTTCCGGTCCAGATCGCTTGTCCCCGTTATCACCGTGCCGCCCACGTCGCTCACGCCCCCAGCCACGCCGGCCGGAACAGGCACGCTCACTGGAATCGTCGGCCGCGCCGAAGCCATCGACGGCGAACCGCTCTTGGCGGCCATCGTCATGTCCGGCGCCTTGCTGAAAATGCTCAAAACGTCGTGCATCATGCCGGTTTTGGTCCGGTTTTCCGTCTCATACTTCATGCGCGCGACCGCCACCGGATCGGCTTCCGGAAGATCGGCTTCCATTTCTTTCAAACGCTTTTTCGCCGGATCCACCCACGAAGACAGCGGATAGTCCTTCATCAGCCGCTGATACGATTTCACCGACTGCGGTTTGAACCGCGTCCCCATCTTGTCGTAGGAACCGCCCAGAAGAAACAGCGCTTCGTCGGCCGCCGAATACAGCGGGAACTGATCGGCAATCCCCTGCAGCCGGTTCGCCGCCGCCGGATTCGATCCCTTCTGCACGTAGAATCGCGCCGTCCGCATCTCGCCTTCCGCTTCCACTTCCTGAATACTTCGCAGCAATTGCTGCACGCGCGGCGCGAACTTCGAATTCGGCCACTGCACTAACAACTGCCGACACTCTTCTTCCGCGCGAAACGCGTGCTTATTATCCCGGTCCGGCTTTTCCATCTGCCGCAAATGAATCGTGCAGACTTTCTCCTGCGCCTCCGCCGACTCTTCCATCGTCGGATAAAACAGGATGAAATCTTTATACTCGGCTTCGGCTTGCGCCAACCCGTGCGAACCGCTTTCGCGCATCCAACTATCGGCAATCGCCAATTTCGCCTTCGCCAAAAACTCGCTGGTGTCGTACGTGTTGATCAGCGTATTCAGCGTCAGCCGCGCCACTTCGTAGCGCCCGCGCTCGATGTCGGCCACGGCCTTGTCAAAAAGAACCTTATCCGGCTGCTGTGTATCTTTGCCGATCGGGTTCTCGTACTTCTTCTTCCGGCAGCCGCTCAGCGACATCATCGCCACAGCCACCGTCAACGTCAACACACAAATTTTGCTCTTCGACATCATGTAAACAACGACTCCGTTACGCAAGTTGCCGCAAGCCCGAATGCGCCGTTTCACGCAGGGCCAAAAAGGCGGCGCCAGGATTGGGCGCGCCAAAAATACTGTTGCCGGCCACCAGCCATTCCGCTCCGGCCTTCACGGCATCGGCCGCGTTCGACGCGCCGATCCCTCCGTCAATTTCGATCTGGAACGATAACCCCAAACGCTCCCGCCGCTCGGCGAGCTGTCGAACCTTGTTCAACGAATTCGGTAAAAATCTCTGCCCGCCGAATCCCGGATTCACCGACATAATCAGCACGAAATCCACAACGTCCAAAACCTCGTCCAGCGTCGACACCGGTGTCGATGGATTCAGCACTACGCCCGCCTGCGCGCCTTCCGATTGAATCAGCCGCAGCGTCCGGTCCAAGTGCGGACAAACTTCCTGATGCACCGAAACGCTATCAGCGCCCGCTTCGATGAAACTGGGCGCGAACTGGTCCGGGTTTGTGATCATCAGATGCACGTCAAGGTGAGCGCGAGTGATTTTACGGATCGATTGCAATACCGGCGTTCCCATCGTTAGATTTGGAACAAAATGCCCATCCATCACATCGAAGTGCAGCATGGACGCGCCCGCCGCCTCCACTTGCGCGATGTGTTCTCCCAGCCGGGCGAAGTCCGCCGACAGCAGAGATGGCAGAATTTCAATCATTTGGACACTATCTGTCATGCTAACACGGCGTGGAAAAAACCGTCTCCGGCGTCTCGCCCCGGCAGCCGGTACCCCTGGCTCAGAATCCGCTCCGCGAAATGGCCCGTAACTCCCTCATTTTCTTCAGGTTCCAAGGAACAAGTGGAATACACTAACCGTCCTCCAGGCGCCAGCACCGCCATCGCCGCCGCTAGAATTTGCAACTGTCGCTCGGCTTGGCGAGTGAACTCCTCTGGAGTGACGCGCCACTTGATCTCCGGGTTTCGTCCAAAAGTGCCCGTCCCCGAACACGGCGCGTCCACCAGAATCCGATCGAAAATTGGTCGAAACGGAAGCGGTAGCGAAGCGTCCAATTGCACCCTCCGCACAACCGGAATCGACGCCAGCCGTTTCCTCGACCGGTCGCACGCAACAGGTTCTACGCCGCACTCCGCCGCCTGCAGCGTCTTGTTCCCCGGCGCCGCGCACACATCCAGAAACCGATGATTCGGCGCCAATTCCAGCAGCGGAACAATTTGCTGGGCGCCAATGTCCATCTGCCGCTCGCCGCGTTGGTGAACCGGCGGTTTCGAAAGAAAATAGGCCGCCGCCGCATGGGCCGCCACCGCCCCGAATTTTCGCTCCCACCTGTCCAGCACCCAGTCCGGCATCGACAGCGCCACCGCATCCGTGGGATAGGAAACCGGATCCCGGTTCACCTTCCGCAAAACAGCATTTACATATCCAACCGCCGACGCTTTCCGCGCCCGCTTCACCAGTTCAACACTCGTCGAAACGGCCGCGTGCGGCGGAATCCGATCCAGATACCGCAGTTGATAAATCCCAAGCCGAAGCGCGTTTCGAACTTCCTTGTCCAGCTTGTTCGATCGCCCGGAATAATGTCCAATCAGAAAATCCAACTGCGCCCGGTGCCGCAACACGCCGAACACCAGTTCACTGGCCAGATGCGCCTCCTGCGCGTCAATTACCTTGGCCCGCAGCAAATCATCGGCGAACCCGCCGTTTTCCACCGCGTCCAATACATCAAAAGCTAAACTACGGGCATTCAGGGGCATTAGCGTCAAAAACTAAAGTAGCGCAACTATACGGAAAATGGCCCGCGCGGCGTACAATACTGATTTGCAGCCGTATCGGGTCACCGTCGTAATCCCCACTCTTTCCGCCGATCACACTCTGTGGGACTGCGTCGACGGCCTGCACCGGCAAACCTATCGGGATTTCTGCATTGTGATTGTTGACAACAGCGGCAGCCGGCGCGTCGAACAAAACTGGCCAATCGAAACTTCCCGCCAAGGCGTCGCCGTCCTCCATCCTGGCGTCAACACCGGCTTCGGCGCCGCTGTCAATCTGGCCGCCCGCGAAGCTCCCGCGGATTTCGTCGCCGTCATCAACGACGACGCCGTCGCCTCCCCCGATTGGCTGAACGAACTCGTATCCGCCCTCGATCACCACCCCGAAGCCGGCTCGGCCGCCTCCCAGGTTCGCCTCCACGGCGTCGAGAACGCCCTCGACTCGGCCGGCATGTTAATCGCCGCCGATGGAACCAGCAAGCAGCGCGGCCACGGCCAGCCGCCGGAGAATTTCTCCCAGCCCTGCGAAGTGCTGCTCGCCAGCGGCTCCGCCTCCATTTATCGCCAAACAATGCTCACCCAAACCGGCGGTTTCGACGATTCGTTTTTCCTTTATTGTGAAGACACCGATTTGGGTCTGCGCGCCCGCTGGGCCGGCTGGACGTGCCGCTACGTTCCCTCCGCCGTCGTTCATCATCGATACTCCCATTCCGCCGGAAGAGCCTCAAAACTAAAAGCCTACTTCGTCGAGCGCAATCGCCTGCTTCTCATCGCCAAGACCTTTCCTCTAACGCGGATTTTCCGGGCGCTCATCGCAACGCCAGTTCGATACTTTCATCATCTCCTCGCTATGCGCCGCGGACAGGGCGTCGCCGCCCGGTTTCGGCAAGATGGCGAAAGCGCCTGGACCCTCGTTGCCTGCGTCCTCCGCGCTCATCTGGCCGCCGCCGCGCGGCTCCCCCATCTCTGCCGCCAGCGCCGCGCAATTCAACGATCCGCGAAAATCACCCCCGCCGAATTCCAATCGGCTCTCAACCGCTTCTCCATTTCGCTCCGTCAGGTGGCGCAATTATGATTCGAGCCACCGGCGACAGACCGCTCATGATTCTCATCCCCGCCTTCAACGAAGAAGGCGCGGTCGGAACCGTTATCGCCGAGGTTCGCGCCCTCTATCCAGAACTGCCAATTCTTGTCGTCGACGATTGCTCGGCCGACGGCACCCGGACCGTCGCGCTCGAAGCCGGAGCCGACGTGATCACCGTGCCCTACCATCTCGGGCTCGGCGGCTGCGTCCAGGCCGGCTACCGTCTGGCCTACGATCTCGGCTTTCATTACGTCATCCGCTTGGATGGCGATGGCCAACATGACCCCGCCTATGTCGGCTTAATCCGCGATACCCTTGTCCGCTCCGGCGCCCAAATGGTTATCGGATCCCGCTACATCAACGGCGGCGGCAAACACACGTCGTTCGCGCGCGGCATCGGCATCGTTTTCTTCCGCTGGTTTTTGGCGATTATCCTCCGCAAGCAAGTGCATGATCCTACCTCCGGCTACGTCGGCGTCAACCGGCAGGCGCTCGAGGTCTTCGCCCGCAGTTTCCCGTTGGAATATCCGGAAATTGAAGCCCTCGTCGTCCTGCAGCGTCTCACATTCCGCTTTGAAGAAGTTCCCGTAAAAATGCGCGCCCGCATGGCGGGCACTTCCACCATCACCGCCGTTCGTTCGTTCTACTATGTTCTTCATGTACTTCTGGGCGTCGTCGTGAATATCCTGAAGTATCAAGGGAGCAAGCGCCGCCCGTAGCGCGAGTGAATCGAAATGGACAGACTGCTCGCCATCATTGCCGGTTTCAGCATCCTCCTCATCGGTGTTGTCCTATTCAACATCCGTCGTGCTCATATCCGCGTCGAATACTCAGTAAGCTGGCTCAGCGCCGCATTCGTATTGTTCGTCCTTTCTCAATCGCCATGGCTCCTTGGACAATTCGCGAGCCTCATCGGATTAAATAGTCTGCCCGACGCGTTATTCATCATCGTCGGCGGTCTTTTCCTCGTCGTCTTCTTCCGCTTCTCCGTTGTCATGTCCGACCTCAAGGACGCCAACATCGCTCTGACTCAAAAAATAGCGATCCTCGAATACCAACTCAACGCACTCCATGAAAAGCCCCAAGCGTCCGATCGAAAGTAAGTCGGCGCCAAAGCCCGATCAAACGCGCTGGCCCATCCTCCTCGGCCTCCTCGCCTTCGCTTTTGCGCTGCTGGAAGTCTACAGGCCCGCCCTCGCCGGGCCCTTCCTTTTCGACGACCTCTACCTTCCCTTCATGATCCCCAACTTCGCGCAAAACCCTTTGCGCGACTGGGTAACTGGCGTGCGGCCAATGCTACAAGTGACTTACTGGCTCAATTACCGCCTCTTCGGCCTCGATCCGTATTACTTCCATCTCGTCAATCTGGTCATCCACGCCGCCGCCGGCTTCTTCGTCTGGCTCCTCGCCCGCAAACTGCTGGAGCTCGCAAAACTGCAGGCACCGGTTCTCAATATATACGCTGCCTTCGCCGCCGCTGTTTTCCTTTTGCACCCCCTGCAATCGGAATCTTGCGCCTACGTGGCCAGCCGTTCGGAGGTCGTCAGCGGCCTGTTCTTTCTCATTGCCTGGGCCGCATTCCTCTATCGCCAGGAAACCGCCATTCGCTTCAGTGAAGTAACTCTGGTCTTGCTATTCTTTGTCTTTGCCATAACTTCAAAAGAACATACCGCCGTCCTCCCAGCCGTTCTCCTGCTTACAGACTATTTTTTTAATCCCGGCTTCACGCTAGAAGGGATTCGCAGGAATTGGTGTATCTACGCGCCTATCATCGCCGCCGCCCTTCTCGGCGTCACATTTATCTTCAAAGTCGTGTTGACCCGCTCCAGCTCCGCCGGCTTCGGCATGAAGGATCTTACACCGCTCGATTACCTCTTCACCCAATTCCGTTCCATCGTCACTTACCTTCGCCTCTTCTTCATTCCCGCCGGTCAGAACATCGATCACGACTTTCCCATTTCTCACTCGCTAGGCGACCACCTCTCCTGGCTTTGTCTCGGCATCCTCCTCTCCCTCACCGCGGCTTCCTGGTTCTATCGCAAACGATTTCCGGTCGCCGCCTTCGGCTTTTTTCTGTTTCTCATTCTCCTCGCTCCCACCTCCTCCGTCGTCCCCATTCGCGACGTCTTAGTCGAACGCCGCATGTATCTTCCCGTCTTCGCCCTCTCGCTTTGCGTCATTGGTTTCCTCCGCCATCGCCGCATCGCCATCCCCGCCCTAGCAACCGCTCTCACAACTGTTTGCCTTGTCCTCGCCGTCCTCACATGGCAGCGCAATCAAGTCTGGGCCAGCCCGGTCTCGCTCTGGAAAAACTCGGTTTCGAACTCGCCCCAAAAGTACCGGCCCCGCTTCCAACTCGCCTATGCCCACTATCAGGCGGGCCAGTGCTTCGACGCTACAAAGGAGTACGCCGAAGCCGCCAAGCTCACCCCAACCCCAAGCTACGAACTCTTCGTCGATTGGGCCCTCGCCGCCGATTGCGCCAACAAGCCCGGCGAGGCCCTCACCCGCCTCGAAGACGCCCTCCGCTTGGAGCAAAGCGCCCACGTCTGGTCGCTAATGGGCATGATCCGCGCCAAACAAGGGGATTATGACCGCGCCCTGGACGCCTTGGCCCAAAGCGAAAAGATCAACCCCCGCTTCACCATGACCTATGTCTATCGCGGCAACATCCATATGGCGCGCGAGGACTGGGACGCCGCCGTCACCGAGTTCGAAAAAGCCGTCTCCGTCGAACCCAATGACGACGCCGCGCGCCAGGGACTGGCCAAGGCCGCCGCGGCTCAAAAACGCGCCCGGGCCGCCGCCGAAAAGAAAGCCGCCGCGGCCAAGTGATGCCCCTCCGCATCGGCGTCAACGCGTTGTTCCTCATCCCCGGCGGCGTCGGCGGCACCGAAGTCTATCTTCGAAACCTCCTCGCCGCATTTGCAAAAAACCCGCGCAGCCATCAATTCACGGTCTTCCTAAATAAAGAAACCGGCCCGGACGTCGTCCCCGCCCACCCCGCTTTCCACGCCGTCCAAACAGGAGTCATCGCCGCATCCCGCCCGCGCCGAATCGTCTATGAACAGGTCCGCTTGCCAGGCGTCGCGAAGACCGCGAAAATCGATGTCTTATTCAATCCAGGCTTCACCGCCCCTCGCTTCCTCCACTGCCCAAACGTCACGCTCATTCACGATCTGCAGCATCACCACCACCCCGAGTTTTTTAAGCGAAGCGACCTGCTCGCCTGGCGCTTTCTCGTATGGTCATCCGCCCAATCGTCAAAGCGGATCCTAACCGTCTCGGAAGCCTCCCGCGAAGACATTCACGCCACCTATCAAGTCCCGCTCTATCGCATCCACACGGCCGAACCCGGCGTTGAGCCGGAGTTCTTCACCCTCGCGCCCATCGGCCCGGAACCGCTCATTTTGTGCGTCTCCACGCTCCACCCGCACAAAAATATCGAACGGCTCGTCGACGCCTTCGCCGCCTTCCGCGCCAGCCGTCCGGAGTACCGCCTCATCCTCGCCGGAATGCCTGGCTTCCACGGCAATGCCGTCCAGCGCCGCATCCATCACCAT
>SHUN01000128.1 GCA_009697495.1 Bryobacterales bacterium
CCAGATTCCGGTGCAACTCCTTGCGGCGGGATTCTAGTGAATCGAGTGTTCGTTCCATGGCGCTCCATTCTGAATGATTAACCACCTTCAGATTATCGCCCAAAAAAAAGGAAACGCAACTTTCGCCCACAAATTTGACGCACACCCACTTACGGGTCCGTCATTGACGAGTGAGACGGTCATATGCGCCTGAAAAACGCCTGTTTGTACATTTGCGAATTCAGATTTAGCAGTCTTTACAAAATAATCGTATAGCTTCCGGGCGTGTTCGGGCGGCGCGGCCTGATCGAAGCCCGGTCTGCGGCCGCGTCGAAGGTCGGCGTAGAGGGTGAATTGCGAAACGATGAGTAAGCCGCCGGCTATGTCGATCAAGGTACGGTTCATTTTGCCCGCGTCATCTTCAAATATCCGGAGATTGAGTGATTTATCGAGAAGATAGGCCGCCTGTATTTCGCTATCTTCCCTTTCGATTCCCAGAAAAAGAAGCAGGCCTCTGCTGATCGCGCCCGTGACATCACCCGCTACGGTTACACTGGCAGAAGACACCCGTTGCAATAGCATGCGCATACAGTTTAGTATGCCTGCCCCATAGAAGGAATGAAGATGCACATCGAGACCTACGCCCACGGGCGCGCCGGTTTGCTGGGCAACCCCAGTGACGGTTACTACGGAAAGACAATCTCACTATTGGTCCGGAACTTCCGGGCGCGAGTGATTATCTACCCCAGCGCGAAGTTGGAAATAAAGGCGGGAAAGGCGGATCTGCCGGTTTTTGAGTCACTGGAGGATCTGTATGAGACGACTCGCTGGCGCGGGTATTATGGCGGGTTTCGCATCATACTGGCGCTTTTGGTACGGTTGTCGGATTATTGCCGCGAAAAGGGAATCACGCTGCCCAACCGGAATTTCACGCTCGAATACGAATCAACGGTTCCGTTACGTTTGGGAATGGGCGGATCTTCGGCAATTGTGACAGCGGCATTGCGCGGATTGATCCAATACTACGATCTCAAGATACCGACCGAAGAACAGCCAAATCTGGTTCTGGAAACGGAAACCAAGGAGTTGGGAGTAGCCGCCGGGTTGCAGGACCGGGTGATTCAGTCCTACGAAGGCCTTGTATATATGGACTTTTCGCGGGAATTTATGGATAAGCAAGGTTACGGGAATTACGAACGGCTGAATCCGTCACTTTTGCGGGATGTCTATGTCGCCTACCGGACCAGCCTGAGCGAGGGGACCGAAGTCTTTCACAATAACGTGCGGGAGCGCTGGCGCAACAAGGATCCGGAAGTCGTCGAGGCAATGCAGACATGGGCTTCCTATGCCGAGCGCGGACGGCAAGCGTTGCTGGACGGAGACCGGGCAAAGCTGCATGAATTGATTGACGCCAACTTTGATCTGCGCGCGCGGCTATATCAACTGGATCAGGGCAATCTGGAAATGATCCAGCTGGCACGTTCAACGGGGGCATCGGCGAATTTTGCGGGATCGGGCGGGGCGATTGTGGGACTTTATGAAGGCGAGGAGATGTTCGCCCGATTGGTAGCCGCGTTGGCACCGGCTGGGATTGCAGTTATCAAACCGCAAATTTGCGCCTGAGGCCAGGAAGGCTTCTTGGGGAACGCGCGCAAAACGGAAACGGTCGCGGCGGGGTTGTGGAAGAGTTCATGAAAGGTTGGGTGCCGCGACCGGCCGTTGCGCTTCTGTAGGATTGTTTGCCAACCCGAATTAAGGCTTCTCCCCGATCTCACTAGACACCGATCCCGACCATAATGGGGCGATGATATACAGCAGACGGCGGTCCCACGGCACGGCCCCTACCGGCTTCTACCGATTTGAAAACATTCGCTCCCGCACCGGGATGACCGGCTATGGCGATGGCGACTTCGTGCGGCTCCGGGACGAGCATGGAAATATTTGGAACGGCAGGGCCGATGTGCAGGATGACACCGCAATCCGCTACACCTTTCGGGACGATTCAGGGAAGTCCATTTCGGGGGGTTCAGACTCGTTTGTAATCGTTCTGCGCGATGAAAAAGGGAATACGTGGCGCGGATTTGTAGAGTAGGTCCGGACGCCACATACACGCCGAGCGGCGCGCCCATGCCCATGACCCCTGCCCATAAATTGAGCGGCTGCGTTACTCTAAAAGCTGCTCCCAATGGCTGTAAAGAAATCGATTGAGTACAAAGACGCCGGTGTGGATATTGACGAAGCGGATCGCGCCGTCGCGCTGATTCGCGCCCACGCCCGCAAGACATTTACCGATGGGGTGATGACCGACATCGGCAGCTTTGGCGCCGGATTTCTGTTGAAGAAGTCCAAGAATCCAGTGCTAGTCAGCTCTGCGGACGGCGTAGGCACAAAGTTGAAAGTGGCGTTTATGGCCGGGAAGCACGATACGGTTGGCGAGTGCCTGGTTAACCACTGCGTCAATGACATCATGGTGCAGGGCGCGACGCCGTTGTTCTTCCTGGACTATTTTGCGGTCGGCAAACTGGATGCGAAAGTCGCCGGGGATGTCGTCGGCGGGATCGCGCGGGGTTGCAAGGCGAACGGTTGCGCGCTGATTGGCGGCGAGACAGCCGAGATGCCCGGTATGTACGCGCCCGGTGAGTATGATGTGGCCGGATTCATCGTCGGCGCGGTTGAAAAAGACGATATGTTGACCGGGGCGACGATAAAGGCGGGCGACGTGTTGTTCGGCTTGCCGTCGAACGGACTCCATACAAACGGTTATTCTCTGGCCAGGAAGCTTTTGTTTGAAGTCGCCGGGTTCAAAATTGACACGAAGGTTCCTGAGCTTGGGTGTACCGTTGGTGAGGAACTGTTGAAAGTACACCGGTCCTATAAGCCGGCGATTGACGCGTTGATGGACGCTGGGCTGTTGAAGGGCGCGGCCCACATTACCGGCGGCGGCATTACCGACAACACGCCGCGGATGTTGCCCAAAACCCTTGGCGCGGAGATACACACGTTGACGTGGGAAGTGCCGCCCGTTTTTCAACTGTTGAAAAAATTGGGAAATGTCTCCGACGCCGATTGGCGGAGAACGTTCAATCTGGGCGTTGGAATGATCCTTTGCGTTGGCGCGGAAGAGGCGGCGGACGCCTCCGAAATCCTGGCCGAGGCCGGTGAGCCTCATTTCCCGATCGGCGCTGTGGTACCGCTTAAGAAAAGCGCCAAGGAACGCGTCCAATTCGTATGACGCGGCTGGGAGTGCTGCTTTCGGGCCGAGGGTCGAATTTTCAAGCGATCGCCGAGAGTATTTCCGCCGGAAGGATTTCAGCCGGGATTGCCGTCGTCATTGGAAATCGAGCCGACGCTCCGGGCCTTGCCGCGGCTCGTGAACGGGGATTGACGACGATCTGCCCGCCTTCAAAGGGGCTGGACCGGGAGACGTACGACCGCCAGTTGATCGCTGCGTTGCGTGAACATGGAGTGGAATGGGTGGTACTTGCGGGATATATGCGAATCCTGAGTGCGGAGTTCATCCGCGCATTTCCGCGGCGGATTCTCAACATTCACCCGTCACTACTTCCCGCGTTCCCCGGTTTGGATGCGCAACACCAGGCGTTTGATTACGGGGTGAAGCTCAGCGGGTGCACCGTACACTTTGTGGATGAACATTTGGATCATGGCCCGATTGTGACGCAGGCGATGGTGCCGGTTGATCCGGATGATACGGCCGACAGTTTGGCGGCGCGCATCCTGGCGGAGGAACACCGCATTTACAGCGAGTCACTGCGGCGTTTGCTTACTGAGGACTGGCGGATCGACGGGCGGCGGGTTGTCTTTACGCCATGAGCTTCGCGACGGCGTTGACCAATTGATCTGGATGGATGGGCTTTGGCAGAAAGGCCGCGTGGGCGGGCAGGATGCCGGATTGGACGCTGGGATCGTCAGTGAAGCCGCTGATGAACAGAATGCGGGTTTCGGGATGCCGAAAGCGGACGTGATCGGCGATGTCGCGCCCGGTCATGCCGGTCATGCGCACATCGGTAATTAAAAGTGCGACCGAGCCCTTGCGGCGGTCCAACAGGGACAGAACTTCTTCTCCCGAGGCGGCTTCGGTGACCGCGAAACCGCGCCGCACGATGGCGCGAATGCCTGTCTGATCGTCCACAACCAGGGCTGATTGAGTGGCGGCTGCGGGGGCGTTCTTTGCCAGAGAGATATACATTTTTAAGACGCCGGGCTCGATGACACGCCACCGGATACCGGCCTGAAGCATCCTTGGACCCACCATCGCGCACTCCCGCGCGTCGGCCTGGCCCTCGCGGGCGGCTTTGCTTAATGCCTCAAACTGCTGGCGCAGCGTTTCCGCGGACATTCCGAAACCTTTCCCAGTGACTACGGCATCCGCTTCCAATTGCAATGGGCCTGCAGCGACGAGCGGCCGGTAAAAACGGACGCGTCTTTCAGCCCAGGAACGATTTGATAACCGCTTGCCGGAAGCAGTTCGCGCAAGGAGTGCGCCGATTTATCGCTGCACGGTCATGGCTTCCATGCGCCCGGTGGCGTCGAGCAGCATGGAAACATCCTCGCGAAGCGGGCTGTCGGCGGGCAGTTGCGCGAGGATTTCCCGGCCATAACCGGAGGCGATCCTGATGAGGTTATTCGTTTCATGGGGGACACGTCCGGCGAGGCGTTGGGCCGACTCGATGCCGGCGGCGTTTGCGATCAGATCCGGGTCAACTATTACGGCAAGCGGTTTCGGCGCGATCCCATCGCGGGACTGGCGTGAACAGGACTTTGTAGTTTTCAGACGCCAATGATCCGGCCTCGCGGGGCTTAAGCGATTGCAGCTCCAAATCTTCCCGGCTGATCTGAAGCGCGGCGAGAAATGCCCGATTGGCCGACAAAATAGCGCCGTCTTTCCCGACGGTGGCCAATGGGACCGGCAGCATCGTGACCATCTCATCGAAGAATCGGCGTTCCGATTCGAAGACCGAAATCAGGCGCGCCACTTCACGGGATGTCCACCGCTGGTTCTCGAATCGATCCAGAGCTGTTTTGACAAGTGTCGGGGTTTTCGCCACCTCCGGCAATGAACCGCTTGGGGGAGGCCCAGCGAAAAAGTTCCCGTACTTCCTATTCAATTCAAGTGGTGAGGGGTGCCAAGGTGAAGGACAATGAAAGGACATGATCCCGAAAGCCAGAAAAGCAGTCTTTCCCGCGGCCGGACTGGGTACGCGCTTCCTGCCGGCCACCAAAGCGCAACCCAAGGAGATGTTAGCGCTGGTTGATAAGCCGCTGATCCAGTATGGAGTAGAAGAAGCGATCCATTCCGGATTGCAGAACATAATCATCGTGACCGGGCGCGGCAAGAGCGCCATTGAGGACCATTTCGACGTCAGCTTCGAGATGGAACATTTGCTGGAAACACGCGGGAAGAAAGATTTGCTGGCGCTGGTGCGCGGCATTTCCGACATGATCGACGTGTCTTACGTCCGGCAAAAAGAGGCCCTGGGATTGGGGCATGCGGTGCTGCGGGCGAAGGAACTGGTCGGGAACGAACCGTTTTGCGTTGTGCTCTCCGACGACGTGATCGACGCCGAGATTCCGTGTCTGCGGCAGTTGCAGGATGTCTACGAGTTCTATGGCGCGTCGGTTGTCGCGCTGATGGAAGTGCCGAAGGAGAGCATCTCGGCGTATGGCGTTGTGGACGCCGAACCGGTGGACCACATGGGGCAAGCGGGTCGGCTTTTCCGGATTCGCAACATGGTAGAAAAGCCGAAGGCGGAGGACGCGCCGAGCAACTTGGCGATCGTCGGGCGCTATGTTTTAACGCCGGAAATTTTCACGTCGATTGAATCCATCGAACCCGGCCGGGGCGGCGAAATTCAATTAACCGATGGACTCAAGCACTTGCTTCGGAGTCGGCCGGTCTACGGCTACAAATTCGAAGGCAAACGGTACGATGCGGGCGACAAGCTGGGTTTCCTGCAGGCGACGGTGGAGTTCGCGTTGAAGCGTTACGACCTGGGAGCGCCATTCCGGGAATACTTAAAGTCACTCAAGTTATGATCGAAAACTCGCTGAGCGTCCCCGTTCGCGCCCACGATGCGTCGCAACTGGCCGATCTGATTTTTCAATTTGCGGAAGGGCGGACGGTGGATGACGCGCTGCGCCGGATGCTGGCGGCGCGGGCGACGCAGTTTGAATCGATGACGGTTTATTGGGGCTCGCTGGCGGCGGATCCGGTGGCGAAGTCGACGTACTTTGTGGCGGTGGATGGAAAAAGCCCGGTACTGCTTCACATTGCCTTGTCGTCGGCGCCGGGCAGCGGACTATTTCCGCATTCGGTGCTGGTGGGGCGAATGCGGACGCCGCGAGGACTGGAAGTGGTTGTGAACGCGATTCCATTCGCGGCGGGGGACTCGGACCGGATTCTTGTTTATGCCCGGCAGTTGGACCGGACGGTGCTGCCCGGGCCGCAGGGAGTTGACACGCTGTTCATTGCGGCCGGTCGGGATGCGAACGACGCGTTTGGGCAATTCCGCGCGGTGCAGCGCAAATATGGGCTCTCGGTGGCCGCCTGGACGGGGCCGATGGAGGAAGGGCTTTGGGGGGCGATTCGGCACGGCTGGCGGGAAGGGTTTCCGTTGCGGGGCGAGACCGAGCCGAGCTCGCGCAGCTTTATCGATGCCAGCGCGCTGAGCGATGAAGAGTTAGGCGATAGGGTGAATTTCCTTCGCCGACTGCACGGCCGCACATATGACATCGACGTTCGGTTTGACGCGCGCGGCGAGTGGACCAGGCCTGAGGCGATGCGCAGCCGGCTGGAACGATTGCGGACCGCTGGCTGTGCGGTACAGGTAGTGGAAGTGGAGTTGGGGCTGCTTCCGGGCACGCCTTATCCGGCGTCCTTGGCCGAAATGGCGGGATGGCCGGAGGATATTTTGTCCAACGTACAGTGGAAGGCGGCGGGCAGGCCGTTGACGGAACTTCGACAAAGGGTGGAGGAGTTGCAGCAGGCGGCGCGGCAGTTTGGCGCAATCATCGGCATTACGGGGCATGGCGCGTTGACGGACGAAACGCTGGAGGCGATTGGGCTGGGCGCGGCACGCCGTTTGTGGTTCACGCTCGGCGACGGACTTGGGTCAAATCGAATTCTTGACATGGCTGCCCTGCTGCGAGGGTAATATAGTGGCGATGACAATGCATCGCCGGAGTTTGTTAGCGGCGGCGCCAGCCGCGATGATGGCGCAAGGGAGCGGTCAAAACGTGAAGTTTGGTATCGATCTTTTCAGCCTGCGCTCGCAAGGTTGGAGCGCGTTTGAGTATTTGGACTATTGCGGGAAACAAGGCGCGAAAGTCGTCCATTTTTCTGAGATCCGGTTTCTTGGCGGACTGGAAAAGGCGCATTTGGAGAAGGTTCGCGATCACGCGCGGCGGCTGGGAATCGAGCTCGAAATCGGCATGTTGTCGATTTGCCCGACGGCGGCCCGGTTTGACCCGAAACAGGGGACGGCGGAGGAACAGTTGGCGCGTATGATCGACTCCGCGCGGATTGCCGGCGCGCCGCTGGTGCGAGCCGTTCTGGGCGACTGGCGGGATCGCGCGTCGGCGGTGCCGTTGGAGCAGCACATTGAAAACACGGTGAAGACGCTGCGCGC
>SHUN01000129.1 GCA_009697495.1 Bryobacterales bacterium
GATCCCGAAAACCGCATCTCGCGCTATCTCGATCTCACCGCGCCCATCCCGGAATTCCAGGGCGCGAATGCCCCCCGGCTGCCGGCCGCCGCCACCGCGCTCCGCGCCGCCGCCCCGGTCTACAATGGTGCCTGGCTCTTCTCCGACGACAAGAACCGCAACTCCTGGAACGCGCCCAAAGGCCTCTTCATGCCGCGCCTCGGCATCGCTTATCGCGTCAACGACAAGACCGCCATTCGCGCCGGATTCGCCCGCTACATCATTCCCTCAACTCTCAGCGATGGTCTCAACATCCTCGGCTCCGTACCGTACCCCGGCTTCGATGCCCAGACCGATGCCATCGCCCCCATTCAGGGCGTCCCGCAACAGCGTATCTCCAACCCCTTCCCCAATGGCCTCGTCCAGGTCGTCGGCAAAACGCTCGGTAGCTATACCGGCCTCGGCGGTACCCCCACCTGGTATCAGCAGAACTTCAAACCCGGCGTCAATGACCGCATCAACATCAGCGTTCAAAGGACTTTGCCCGGCAATATCCTCGCTGACATCACCTGGTTCATGAACTTCGGCCGCGATCTGCCCTATAACTACGACATCAATCAGGTCGATCCCCGCATCGGATTCCAGATTCAGAACGCCGTCAACGCCAGCGTGCCCAATCCGTTCTTCAACGTTCTCCCGGCCACCAAAATGCCCGGTACTCTTCGCACCCAGGCCAACGTCCCCGTCAACCAGCTACTCCGCCCCTATCCGCAGTATCAGAGCATGGTCGAGACCATCCGCTCCGGCAGTGAAAACCGCTACCGCGCGCTTCAAATGCAGTTCCAGCGGCCTTTCGTCAACGGCTTCAATTTTGTCTTCGGATACAACTACAATCGGGAACGCAACTTGCAGTTCTATGACAACGTTGACAATTTTACGCAGAACTTCACCTGGCTGCCCGCCTCCAATGCCCGTCACCGCGTAACCGGCGCAGCCATCTATGAAATCCCCTTCGGCAAAGGCCGTAAGTTCATGACCGCCGCTCCCCGCGCCCTCGACGCCATCCTCGGCGGCTGGGCCACCAGCGGACTCATGACCTACAACACTGGCCTCTATCTGCGCTTCGGCGGCGCTCTCGTCTCCGGTGACCCCGGCGTCGGTTCGCCCGAAAAAGGCCGCTGGTTCAACACCGACGCCTTCAAGCCGCTCACCCCCTTCACCCGCCGCACGAATCCCATTCAGTACGACAACGTTAAGGGCACCAACACCTTCAACGCCGACGTGACGTTGAACAAAATGTTCCCGATCACCGAGCGCATCAGATTCGAAGTGCGCCTCGAAGCGTACAATGTTGCCAATGCCTTCTTCGGAGCCGATCCGGCCACCGACCCTAACAACATCGCCACTTTCGGAAAGATCCTCTCCCAACGCAACGGTTTCTTCGGACGCCAAATGCAGTTCACGGGCCGGTTCTATTTCTAAAGTTTTATCAATAATCCTGCTGGCCACTAGCCCGGCAGGCCTCCGCGCCAACGACTTCGTCGGGGCGGAGGCCTGCCGGGCTTGCCATTTGCCCCAGTTCACCGCCCAGTCCAAAACCGGCCATGCCACCGCGCTGTCTCGCAACGGCGAGACATGGAACTTCGGCTCCGGCCTTCAAGCCATCACTCCCGTTTCCCGGCTCTCCGCCGAGACCTACAAAGAGCACGGCCTGACCAAATACACCCGGACCAAGCGCGCCGCGCTAACCCCCGGACACAAGGACTCGGCTGGCGTCCCCTACCGCGTCTACGACCCCGGCGCACAGATCCTCAAGTGCTTCCAGTGCCACTCCACTGGCCCCCTGAGCCTGACTCCGGCGCAAGGCATTCAGCCCAAGGAGCTGGGCGTCAAATGCGAGACCTGTCACGGACCCGGCGGCGACCACGCCAAGGCGCCCGCCAAGGCCAACATCTTCCAGCCCAAAATGCTCAACGGAACCGGGATCAACGAACTCTGCGGCGACTGCCACCGCCAGCCGCCCAAGCCCGGCGAGGATACGAACTGGAATGACCCCTGGAACGCCCGCCATCAACCACTTGCGTTCTCCCAAAGCGCCTGTTTCCGCGAAAGCCAAGGCCGCCTTACGTGCCTGACGTGCCACGACCCCCACGGCGCCAAGCCAGTGCGCCAGGACGCCTGCCAGGACTGCCACAAAGCGCCCCGCCATACGAGACCACTGGCCAAGGCCCAAACCTGCACCGGCTGCCACATGCCCCTCGTCAGGCCGTCATCGGACCTGCAGTTCGCCAACCATTGGATCGGCATCTACGCACCCGGCAACACCCTGATGCCCAAATCGCGCTAGCCCCGCCGAAGCGGCCACGCCTACGACGACGCCCCCGGCCCGCCGCTCACCGCCCCCGGCGCGGCCATGCCCGAACATTGGGTTGCGCAGTCGTATAAAATAGGCGGTAGCATGCACTCCCGCAGAAACTTTTTGGGCAACGTCGCCACCGGACTGGCCGCCGTCGCACAGCCGTCTGGACGCGTCCTCGGCGCCAACGACAGAATCCGAGTCGGCATCATCGGGCCCGGCGCCCGCGGCATGGAACTGGTCCATCAGGCGATGCTCTGTCCGCAAGTCGATATGGCCGCCTTCTGCGACATCTACACCGCGCGCCTGGAGGCCGGCAAGAAGGTCGCCCCCGGCGCCAAAACCTACATGGACTACCGCTACATGCTCGACGACAAGTCCATCGACGCGGTCCTGATCGCCACCCCCCAACACCTCCACAAGGAGCATTTTGTCGCCACCATCGAGGCCGGGAAACACATCTACCAGGAAAAGACCATGGCGTTCAATCCGGAACACGCCAAGGCCATGCGGGCGGCTTACGACAAGAACCGGAAGCTGGTGGTCGGCATCGGCCATCAACATGTCTCGACCGGCATGGTGGAGGACGCCCGTGCGTGGCTGAAGGAAGGCGGGATGGGCAAAATCACCGCCATTGTCGCCGACCATTGGCGAAACTCCCCGCTTGGCAAGCCGCAATGGTCGCGCCCGGTTTATCCGGACATGACCACCGAAAATATTCTCTGGAATAAGTTCCTGGGCGACGCCCCGAAACGGGACTTCGACCCCAACCGCTACATCAACTGGCGCTTCTTCTGGGACTACTCCGGCGGCAACGTTTACGAAAATATGTGCCATACCCTCAGCATCTGGTACAAGCTGCTGGACCTCCAAATACCCAAGCAGGTGAACATGGTTGGCGGGCTGTATATCTGGAAGGACGGGCGGGAAGTTCCCGACACCATGACGGTGACGATGGAACATCCGGAAGACATCCTGTTCTCTTGGGTGTCAGGGTTCGGCAATGACCGGCGCGGATTCGCCGAAGATGTTCTGGGCACCGAAGGCACGATTACGCGGGCCAATCAGGTGCGTTACTGGCCGCAGAAAGTGAACCGTCCGCAGGGCGCCGAACGGGTCGGCATGACCCGGACGAATCCAAACAGCCACATGCAAAATTTCATGGATTGCGTCCGAAGCGGCAAGGAACCGAACTGTCCCTTTGAAGTCGGGTTCCGGATTTCCATCGCCTGCCGGATGGCGGTGGAAAGCTATCGGCAAGGCCGCGCAATGCGCTGGGACGCGGCGAAGGAAGAGATCGTCTAACCGGCCTTTCCATGGACTTTTCGTACACGGACGAACAGCGGCAGTTGGGGCGCGCGGTACGGGAATTCGCCGAGGCGGAGATCCTGCCGCATGTGCGGGCGTGGGATGAAAAGTCGGAGTTTCCAGCGGCGGTGATCCAGAAGTGCGGGGAGCTTGGCCTGATGGGCTCTATCTTCCCGGAAGAGTATGGCGGAGCGGGCTACGGGTATGTCGAGTACGCCCTGCTGATCGAGGAACTGGCGCGGGTGGATCCATCGGTCGCCCTGATTGTGGCCGCCCATACCTCGCTTTGCAGTAACCACTTGTATCTGGCGGGAAGCAAGGAACAGAAGGACCGGTATTTGCCTCGGCTGGCTTCCGGCGAATGGCTTGGCAGTTGGTCATTGACGGAGCCGGAAGCGGGCAGCGACGCGGGCGGGACGCGGACGGCGGCTGTTCCCGATGGGGCCGGCTGGATCATCAACGGGTCGAAGACATTTACCACCAACGCCCATCAGGCGCAGCTCTGCGTGGTGATGGCGGCGACGGACCGGAGTCAGTCGCAGCATGGGATTTCAGCCTTTCTTGTGGAGGCCGGGACGCCGGGATTTCGGCCGGGGAAGAAGGAAGACAAGTTGGGGATGCGGGCTTCCGATACCGGGGAAGTGATTTTGACGGACTGCCGGGTGCCTGGCTCGGCGCTGTTGGGGACGGCGGGCGAGGGGTTCATCGACGCGCTGCGCGTGCTGGACGGCGGACGGATTTCGATCGCGGCTTTATCGGTGGGAATCGCTCAGGGGGCCTTTGACGCGGCGCTCAAGTACTCCAAACAGCGGAAACAGTTTGGGCGGTTTATCAGCGAATTTCAGGCGATTCAGTTTAAGCTGGCGGATATGGCGACGGAGATTGAGGCGGCGCGGTTGCTGGTGAACCGGGCGTGCTGGCTGAAGGACCAGGGGAAGAGCGTGAACCGCGAATCGGCGATGGCGAAGCTGTTCGCTTCGGAAATGGCGGTTCGGGCTTGTAATGAGGCGGTGCAGATCCATGGCGGCTATGGGTTCACGAAGGACTATCCGGTGGAGAAGTTCTACCGGGACGTGAAGCTGATGACCATTGGCGAGGGGACCAGCGAGATACAGAAGCTGGTCATCGCACGGCAACTTTTGAAGAACTCATGAGCCGGGAACTGGCGCGGGCTATCAGTGCGTTGGAGAATGGGGGCGCGAGCCCAGCGGCGGCGCGTCCAGCGCTGGTCATTGGGATTACCGGTCCGCCGGGGGCGGGTAAGTCGACGGTAGTGGATGCGTTCCTGGGGGTGATCAAGGAGCGCGTGGCGGTGTTGGCAGTGGACCCTTCGTCGCCGTTTACCGGCGGGGCCTTATTGGGGGATCGAGTGCGGATGACGAACGCCGGACCGGACGTGTTCATACGGTCGCTGGCGAGCCGCGGGCATGGAGGCGGGCTGGCGCCGCGGATGCGGGATGTGCTTTCGTTATTGGCCGCGGACGGGTACGCAACGGTGTTCGTGGAGACGGTCGGCGTGGGGCAGGAGGAGTTGGAAATAGCCTCGCTGGCCGACGTGACGGTGGTGGTGCTGACTCCGGCGGGCGGCGACTCCGTGCAGGCGGAAAAGGCCGGGCTGATGGAAGTGGCGGATGTCCTGATTTTGAATAAGTGCGACTTAGCCGGAGCGGACCGCGCGGAGCGGGAGCTGCATGAGGCAACCGGGTTGCCGGTGGCGCGAATGACGGCCAAGGACGGCGTTGGCGTCCACGAGGCGCTGGCCGCAATTCGCTCGGTCTCGCGGCGGGAGCGGCCGGCGGTGTTGGAGGGGTTTGCGGTGGACCATTTGGGAATTGCGGTTGTGTCGCTGGAGGAGTCCTTGCGGTTTTACGAGGGCGCGCTGGGGATGCGGGTGACGCACCGGGAGACGGTGGAGCACGAGGGCGTGCGGGTGGCAATGCTGGACGCGGGTTCGTCCCGGCTGGAGCTGTTGGAGGCGCTCTCCGGAGAGTCGCCGATTGCGAAGTTCATCGCAAGGCGGGGACCGGGGATTCACCACGTGGCGCTGCGGGCGCCGAATTTTGAGGGCTTGATTGGTACACTGAAGGATTCCGGCGCGCGGCTGCTCGGCGAGCCGCGCATAGGCGCAGGCGGCCATCGGTATGTGTTCCTACATCCGGCATCGGCCGGCGGCGTGTTGCTGGAGCTAATTGCACATGAGTAACCCTAACGCAAAAATCGGAATTATCGGCGGCAGCGGCTTGTATAACATGCCGGGCTTTACAGAGAAGAATGAGGTCTGGTTGGAGACGCCGTTTGGCTCGCCATCGGACAGTTATATCGTCGGAAAATTGGCGGGGCGCGATGTGGCATTTCTGCCCCGGCATGGGCGCGGGCACCGGCTCTCGCCGAGCGAGTTGAATTACCGGGCCAATATCTACGGCATGAAGATGCTGGGCGTGGAGCGGATCATTTCCTTGAGCGCCGTCGGGTCCTTGAAAGAGGAGCACCGGCCGACGGAATTTGTAATCGCGGATCAGTTTTTTGACCGCACGGTTGGGCGGATTTCGACGTTTTTCGGCGGGGGCCTGGTTGCGCATGTGAGCATGGCCCATCCGGTGTGCGGCGTATTGGCGGGCGTGGTGAAAAAGGCGGCGGGCGCGACGGGCATTGTGGCAAAAGTGGGCGGGACTTACTTGTGCATGGAAGGGCCGGCGTTTTCCACCGTCGCCGAGAGCAACGTGTATCGCTCGTGGGGGATGGACGTCATTGGGATGACTAACTTGCAAGAGGCTAAGTTAGCTCGGGAAGCCGAGATATGTTACACGACGGTGGCAATGGTAACTGATTATGACTGCTGGCATCCGGCGCATGACGCTGTAACAGTGGAGCAGATTATAAAGGTGCTGCACACGAATGCCGATAACGCCGCGAAGTTAGTGGCGGCGGCGGTGGCGGGAGCGCCGGAGGGCGTAATTTGTAAGTGCCATTCGGCGCTGAAACACTCGATAATCACGGACCGGACGACGGTGCCGGCCGAGACGCGGGCAAAGCTGGAGTTGATCGTTGGCAAATATCTCGATTGACGCGCTGGCCGCGTTGACCGCGGCGGAGTTGTTCGGTTCAGTGATTGAGCCGCTGGCGGATTCGTTTGAGCCGTCGCTGGTACTGGAATACGTGGATGTTTTTTCGCGGTTGATGGAGCGTGCGGTTCCTTCGTTTTCGGCGGCTTCGTTGGCTTCGCGGTATGCGGCTTTGCGGGTTTCGCGTCCATCCATCACGCCTTCCCGTGTGGTGGTGCTGTCGCGGGTGACGCTGGGCGCCGACGTGGCGGTTACTTCGACGTTCCTTGCGGGGGCGATGGCGAGGTGGCCTTCTGCTTCGGTGGTGTTTGCTGGGCCGCGGAAGAATTTTGAGCTGTTTTCGGGGGATTCGCGGCTTTCGTTGCTGGAAGTCCGGTATGGGCGAGGGGCGTCTCTAGGGGATCGGATTCGAGCCGGAATGGAGTTGGCGCCGTTGGTGGCGGATAGTTCGACCTTAGTATTGGATCCGGATTCGCGGTTGTCTCAGTTGGGGCTGTTGCCGTTGGCGGATGTGGAGCGGACGTTGTTTTTTGAGAGCCGGGGGGTGGGAGGGCCTGAGGATTCGCTGGTTGTTTTGGCGCGGCGATTTATATTGGAAACATTGGGGGTGGAGGCTGCTCCGTGGATCCGGCCGCCTTCGTCGGAATGGGTTCCGGCGGCCGATGTGGCGGTCAGTTTTGGGGTGGGGGAAAATCCGGCGAAGCGGGTATCGGACTCGTTTGAATATGAGTTGGTGCAGGGGTTGTTGGATCGGGGAATGCGTGTTTTGTTGGACTCCGGTGCGCCGGGGACGTTGGAGGCTTCGCGGGCCGAGGCGTTGAAGGCGCGGTGCCGCGGGGCGTTGATTTTGTGGCATGGGAATTTTGCGCCATTTGCGGCGGCGATTGGACGCAGCCGCCT
>SHUN01000130.1 GCA_009697495.1 Bryobacterales bacterium
CCAATCTGTCCGCGCCGCCGGCTGCCACACGATGTGAACATCCAGCGTGTCGTTCTTATATTCCATCCAGCGGCCGTTGGCCAACGGGCACCTCGCCGGCCGAGAAAAGATAGCACCAAGCGCCGCCGCCGATGGCCGCCGTCGCGAGCCCACAAACGATGAGAACACCGCGATTCATTGGATATATTCACCAACGGCGGCGATACACTCCGCCAGCGGACGCGAACTATCAACAACGAGCCCAGCCCCCGTCCATGGATAGCTCTCGACGATTTCGGCGACCCGCTCGTCACTCAGATCCAGACCCGGATGATGGCCGCGCCGCGCCCGGTTGCGCGCCAGCAAAATGTCCAGAGGCGCGGTGAACTCCACCCAATACAACGCGGCTCCCGATTCCCGCGCCAACGCCCGGCAGGCGTCCCGATCCTCTTCTTGCCCAAACCCGCCGTCACAGATCACGATATCGGTATATCGCAAAAGATGGGAAGCCGTCCAGAGCACAGCGCGATAAGCAATCGCACGGTCGGCCCGCTTGTGCGCCGCGCCGGGCAGCAGCGCGGCTCGCGCGGCATCCATTTCCAGATGCGCATGGCCCAGCGCTCGTCCGGCGCTCGATTTACCCGTGCACGGCGGACCGCAAAAAATAGCAAGCTTTTTCATGGCGTGAGAGTGAGAGTCGCCGTGGTCTGCCAGCCGCTGGGGAAGTTCGAGTTTTTCATGGCGTAAGCGTGAGTGTCGCCTTCGTCTGCCAGCCGCTGGGGAAGTGCAGCGGGAAACTGCGCGCATTCGAATACGCGTCCCACTGGTCCTTGAAATGGCCGGAGAGCGCATGCCCGCTTTGTCCGATCGGCAGATTCAGCATCCCGCCCCGCGGATCGCCGAAATCAACCACCATGCGCATCGACGGACCCACCCGCGAGGAGGTCTGCTTCACCGTTGTCGATGAGCCGCCGGCCCCCGCTGGACCGATCTGAAAATAACCGGACACCAACGGAATATTGCGCAGGACCGGGCTGGCGATGGTGAGTTTGTTGTACTCGCCCCACTGCCACTTCCGGACATTTTTGCCCTGCAGTCGCCCTCCCTCCTCGACGCCTTCCTGCAACGCGCGCAGCAGTTCATGATCCCAATCGGCGAACCATCCAGGCGGCCGCGCCCGCAGCAGCTTTTCGATGACCGCGAAATAAATGAACGGCTCCCATTCCACAACCGGCAGGCCCGACGCCTTGGACGCGATCGCCCTGCGGAGATGGTTCGTCGCGTACGTCGCGATGGCCGGCTCGGGCGCATCGGCCCGCATCTCGCCGTCCCACGCCCGCAGCAATCCAATCGAATCCAGAAGGTCCGGATTGGTTGCCTTCTTGCGATCCCAGGCCGCCGTAATCTGCCGCGCGATGAAATGAGAAAACGGCGAGTAGATGTCCGCTTGCAACTTCACCATTTCCTCCGGCGTCCATTTGTCTTTCCGCGTCAACTCGGCCAGAATCCGATTGGCGCGATAATGCGGCGCGAAGTTGCCGCTCACCGTATACGCGTAGTTCTCCGGGAACGGATTCTGATTGCCGGTGACGATGCGGCCGTCGGCGGGGTTAAAGAAAGACGGCAGCTCTTCGAAGGGAATAAAACCCTGCCATTCGCAACTGCCTGCGACGCTGACGCGCTGGCCATTGCAGCCCTTGCGAATGGGGAGTTGCCCGGTCACTTGCAGGCCGATGTTGCCGTCTTTGTCGGCGTAAGCGATATTCGACGCCGCTCCGGGAAACTCGCGCAACGCCTCGCGGAACTCCGTCCAATTGCGTGCGCGGTTCAACTTCACCAGCCCGATTCGGAACGGCACATTTTCAGCGCCCACCCAGCGCAGCGCCACCGGCTTTCCATTCGGCCCTTGCAATACGGGGCCGTGGGCGTTGACAACCTGTTCGAACGGTTCTCCCGCCGCCGTGCCCTTCACCGCGATGCGGTCCCGCTCCAGCAACGCCTGGTTCGACGCCGGTGTGTAGAGATCCTGCACGTCGAAACCCAGATTGGTGATGCCCCACGCTATATGCTCATTGCGTCCAACCACGATGGCCGGCACGCCCGGAATCGCCACGCCTGTCACGTTCATCCCCGGGCTTTGCAAATGGGTCATATACCAGACGCCGGGCAGTGACCAGGCGATGTGCATATCGTTCGCAACTACCGCTTTTCCGCTGCTTGTGTGAACCCCGGACACCGCCCAGGCGTTCGAACCGGGTTGATGTTCGGAGCCCGTGCGATCCGGGAAAAGCTGAGCGATCTTGGCGCCGTCACCCTTGGCGTACATGGCCTCGCGCGTCAAGTCGTGTTTGTAGGTATTGCTCAACGTCTGCTGCATCATGAGGCCGACGAGCATGGTGTCCTCAATGCGCCAGGGATGCGGTTTGTAACCCAACAACGCGAACTCCAACGGCAGACGTCCGGCGTGGGTTTCCAGGTAATGGTTGACGCCGCGAGCGTAGGCGGCCAAGACGGCGCGGTCCTCCCCTGTGACCGTTCTCGCGCGCTGCTGCGCCAACCGCGAAATACGCAACCTGCGAAATTCGCGATCGCTCTCGAGCGCCGCCGGGCCGGCAACTTCGGCAAGCTCGCCGGCCGCCAGACGGCGGAACGACTCCATTTGCCAGAAGCGGTCCTGGGCGGTGACAAAGCCTTGCGCGAAGTACAGATCATCGGCCGATGCGGCGCGAATATGCGGCACGCCCAATGCGTCCCGCTCCACGCTCACCGGCTTGCCAACGGGCGCGTTGATCGTACCGCTCTCCGCCGGCAAGGGCCGCCATGCGAACCAATAGACGCTGGCCAGCAAGGCAACGACAGCGACCGCGATCCCTACGTTGATAGACTGTATTAGTTTACGGGCGAACACAATTATTAGTATGGCCGACTCCAGTTACGGATACCGATTTCTCCTTGTCGGCCTCATCGTCGCGACGAACGCCTTCTTCGCCGCGGCCGAAGCCTCGCTGTTGAGTGCCCGGAAATCGCGGATCCAACAACTCGCCGACGAGGGCGACGCGGGCGCCAAGGCCGCGCTGCAATTGCTGGCGAACCCGGAGCGACTGCTGTCCGTTGTGCAGGTCGGCGTCACCCTCGCCTCGCTGGGCCTGGGTTGGGCCGGCGAGGAAACGATTCACCAACTCTTTTTGAGCTGGATGCAGCCGCTGATTGTGCCGTGGACGGCGAAGATAGTTCCGGTGTTCGCGCTGGTCTTGTCCTTCGGTCTGATGACCTACATGCATGTGGTGATCGGCGAGGTGGTGCCAAAGAATATCGCGATTGAAACGGCGGACCGGTTTGCGGTGCTTGTTGCGCCGATTCTGCTGGTCTTCGCGCGCATTGCCGGGCCGTTGGTGACCATCATCGAACGATCGTCGAAACGGATTTCGCGGCAACTGGGATTGCGGGGGGACGGCGAGGGCGGCGGCGGGCATACTGTGGAAGAGTTGAAGTTCATCGTTTCGCTGTCGGAAGCGGAGGGGAAAATCCAAAAATTTCAACAACTCGCCATTCACCGGTTATTGGAGCTCGAAGACTATTCGGCGCGGGAAATCATGGTGCCGCGGAACAACATGGTGGCGGTTCCATTGCACATTTCACTGGAGCAACTTCTGGTGCTATTGAACGATCACCAGTTTTCGCGGCTGCCGGTGTACGAGCGAAGCTCCGATCAGATTGTCGGCATCGTCCACTTGAAGGACTTAATACACGTGCTGATGCAGCGCGGCGAGCTCACCAAGTTTAGCCTCAAAGACGTGATGCGAGTTCCAATTGTTGTGCCGGAAACGCGCAGCTTAAGCAACCTGATCGATGTGTTCCGCGCTCATAACACGCACATGGCGGTGGTTGTGGATGAGCACGGATCGACCACCGGTGTCGTCACGCTGGAGGATGTCCTGGAGCAGGTTTTTGGTGAAATCGAGGACGAGCACGACATTTCCCGCCCGAAGGAGGATCACCAAGCGGCGGCAGTGGAATTGGAAGGGACGATCAACATCCCGGATCTGGCTAACCAGTATGGCGTGGCGTTGCCGGCCGATGGCGGCTTTGAAACGCTCGCCGGTTATCTGCTTTCGAAGCTCGGCGACCTGCCGCGGGAAGGAGTTGTGCTGGAGGAGGACGGCCGGCGATTTACGATCCTGAAGATGGAGCGGAACCGAATTGCGCGGGTACGCATTGAAAGGCTGGAGATTGCGCCGTGACGCCGGGAGAGATGCATGCCGCTGGCCGCTTACCGCGCCTATACGGTGCATGTTCGGAACATCGCAAAACAGTTTGGCGCGGCGTTCGCGGCGTGGAGTGAAAAGGAGCGAACGGAGTTAACACGCGCGCTTTGGGAGAGCGGCAAGTTTGAAGAAGGCGCGGTGGCGATTCCGCTCTACTCGTAAATGCGGCGAAAGTGCGGCATCCGGGAATGGAAAATCTTCACCCGCTGGCTCGAAAAATATGTCCGCGATTGGGCCCATTGCGATGCGTTGTGCGCGGACGTTTTGGGCTACAGGCTGATCGCGAATCCGGAATGGGTTTCGGAACTGAAAGGTTGGGCCGCCGCCATGCCGGTGTATCGACGGCGGGCAGCCGCGGCACCGGTTTCGCAGTTTCGAAAATGCTTGAGTTCCGGTCCTGCGAATTCGTGGCCGGCTATTGCCTTCGCGTTCAGGCAGCCCTCGATTAGCCGCCGTCGAGGTTTGATCTCTCTTCCACGCCAATTCAACGTAGATCATCCTGTCGCCCGCGCGTTTCCAGGAAAACCAACCCGAGTGGCAACCGAAAATCACGGATTAGCGCCTGCATCCTGGCCCCAGGAGCGGCTGAAACCGAGGCGGCTGGAGCGCCTTACCGCCCTACTCCTTAACGCTGATTTCCTTGAAATAGACGATGGAATTCGCGTCGTGGTTCTGGATCCCGATATACCCCTTATTGGCGCGAGGGCCGCGGACCGGCTTGTACCACTGCTTGCGCTCGGGCACGGCTTGGCCTTCCTTGTACTCGTTGACCAGCTTCCCATTCAGCTTCACTTTGGTCACGTCGCCTTTCAGTTCAATCTCCATCGTGTTCCATTCGCCCGCCGACTTTTGATTGCGTGCGGTCACTTTGCTGATGGAATAAATGGCGCCGGTGCAATGCCAGTCGTCGCCGCCGCCTTCGATTTGCACTTCATAGCCGTTGTGAACGCCGTACCAGGCATCTTTCGGCGGATCGGGCATGCGGATCACAACGCCGGAATTGCCGCGTTCCCCGGAGGTTTTGAAGACAATGCGAATGGTCGTGTCGCCAAACGCGGCGGGCTGAAAATAGAGCAGCCCCATGCCGCCGCCGGTTTTCAACGTTCCGTTTTCGGCGGTGAAACCGGGCCAGCCGACCTGCTTCCAGCCGGTCATGTCTTTGCCGTTGAACAGGGGCTTCCAACCGGCGAAGGCTGGCGAAGTGAGCAGAGCGAGAAGAAGAAGGATACGCATTGTTTATTGCTTTTTAGCCTCAAACGGACGAGCTTGGCCGCCTTCGCGTTCCGCGTTTCCTTTGAGGACGCTGCCTGCAACCGTGCCGCTATAGCTCATCTTCATGTCGCCATTCGGCGTTGAGATCATGGTGGTGAACGAGAACGTATTCCCGTCGATCTTGCCGTCCTTGATTTCACCGGGCGGCGGTTCCATGTCGCCGAACTTCATGGAGAACTTGCCGGTGAGCTTATCGCCTTCGGCCTTGAGTTCAAAGGTTTGGACGATGGTCATCGACTGGCCGTCGCGCTCCACTTTGCGTTCAGAAACCCACTTGCCGTCGATTGGGCCAGCGACGGCGGTTGCCGCGAGCAACAGGGCGCTGGCGGCGAGGGATAGGATACGATTCATGACTACTCCAGGGCGGGACAGGTCTATTTCTGTCCTGCCACTTGGGAGTATAGCGGATTAGGGCGCTGGAATTACTTCCCGAAGTACCCATCATCCACGCTAATCGAATTCGCCTTCTTGATTGCTTCCACTTCGGCTTTCGCCAGTTCCGGACGCAATGTCTTCTCGATCTGGTCCTTCATCTCGGTCAGCGCCTTGTTTTTGCGCTCCTCCACCTTAATGACGTGGTACCCAAATGCCGACCGCACCGGATCGCCCACTTTGCCGATCGGCTGCGAAAATGCCGCCGTGTCAAACTCCGGCACCATCGATCCGCGCGCGAACTGCCCCAGATCGCCGCCCTGCGCGCCCGTCCCCGTATCATCGGATTCGGTCTTCGCCAGCGCCGCGAAATCGCCGCCGCCGTCCAACTGCTTCTTCAACTCCTGGGCCTTCGCCATCGCCTCGGCGTCGGACAGTTCTTTCTGTCCTTCCCGCAACGGGACACGCGAATCTTTGAATCGCACCAAAATATGGCGCGCCTTCACTTCCTCGTATTCGTTTTTGTGCTCGTCGTAATATTTCTGCACCGCCGCGTCGTCCATCTTGACGCTCGTCTGCAGATCGCGGAACAACATCTGCGCCAGCATCTGATCCTGCTGGAGCGAAATCTGTATCTTCGCCGCCGGCGTCTGGTCGATCTTGCGCTTCCGCGCCTCCTCGGCCATCAGCCGCAGTTCCGCATACTGCTCCGCCACTTTCCGCTTGTTCGGGCCTTTCGCCTCGGTCTGAATCTGCGGCGGCAGAGCGTTAATGAACTGCTCGTATTCGCTTTTGGAGACCTTCGTCGTCCCAATCGTCAGTACGACTGGGTCGGCGGCCTGCTCCAGCAGCGGTTTCGGCGCTGCCGTCTGGCCGTTCACTAGCATCTGAGAAAAAATGATGGCCGTGCTAAAGCCGAGATAACAAATGGGTTTCATCCTTGGACCTTTCTCCAGAATAGCTCGAATTCGCTCCCCGGCGCGGTAGATTGGAAATAACGGGCTTTTCCGGCCCCGGTTTTACATATGGCAACTGCCCAAAAATCAGCAAAAGTGCTTCGCCTCCGGGACCTCCTCCCGGACCTCCTCGCAATCGTCATCCCTCTCCGCGGACAACTCTCCATCGGCGGCGTCCTCATCATCGTCAGCCGTTGCGCCAGCCTTGTCCTCCCGGCTTCCACCAAGTTCCTCATCGATGACATCATCGGTAAAGGCCGCCACGAAATGTTGACGCCGCTCGTCGCCGGAATCGTTGCAGCCACCCTCGTTCAGGCCGCCTGTTCCTTCACCGTCACCCAGATTCTCTCCAAGGCCGCCCAGCGCCTCATCGCCGAAATGCGCCGCCGAATTCAGATCCACGTCGGCCGTCTCCCCGTCGCCTATTTCGACAGAAACAAGACCGGCGAACTCGTAAACCGCATCATGTTCGACGTCGAAGGTCTTCGCAACCTGGTCGGCACCGGCCTTGTCGATTTCTGCGGCGGTCTGCTTACCGCCATCCTCGCCCTCGCCATTCTTTTCACAACCAGCGCTCTGCTCACCGTGCTCGCCCTCATTATCGTCGTCTCTATCGCTTCCGCCATGTTCTTTGGCTTCAATCGCATGCGGCCGCTGTTCAAGGAACGCAGCAAGATCCAAGGCGAGATTACAGGCCGTCTCCAGGAAACGCTCAGCGGCGTCCGCGTTATCAAGGGCTACCACGCCGAAAC
>SHUN01000131.1 GCA_009697495.1 Bryobacterales bacterium
TCCGGCGGAACAACTTTGAACAAGCCAACCCACTTCGAAGCACGCGATGGCAAATTCTAAAGCACTGGCCCGATTTCACCAAGGGACAGTGATCCCCGCGCACCCATTGGCATTGACGGCCGGGCGAAAGCTCGACGAACGCCGCCAGCGGGCATTGACGCGCTATTACCTTGATGCGGGCGTTGGCGGCGTGGCCGTCGCCGTCCACACCACGCAGTTCGCCATTCGCGAGCAGGGGCTGCTGGAACCCGTGCTCGCGTTGGCGCGCGAAGAAATGCGGGCCGATGACGTCATCGCTATCGCGGGCATTTGCGGGCCTACGAGGCAAGCGGAGCGCGAGGCCGCCTTGGCGCGCGATCTCGGCTACGACGCGGGCCTGCTGAGCCTCGCCGCGCTCGTCAACGCCAACACGCGCAAGCTCATCGAACACGTGGAAGCCATCGCGGAGATCATCCCCGTGATCGGCTTTTACTTGCAGCCCGCCGTGGGCGGCCGCGTGCTGCCCTACGAATTCTGGCGCCAATTCGCCGAAGTGCAAAACGTGATCGGCATCAAGATGGCGCCCTTCAACCGGTATCAAACTATCGACGTTATTCGCGCCGTCGCCGATTCCGGGCGCGACGACATCACCCTCTATACCGGCAACGACGACAACATCGTCATCGATCTCCTCACGCCGCACCACTTCAACAATCGAGTGATTCGTATCAAGGGCGGGCTGCTGGGCCATTGGGCTGTTTGGACGCGCCGCGCCGTCGAACTCCACAAGGATCTGCAGACCGTAACCGAGGTCCACCTCGCCAAGGCCATCGCCGTCACCGATTCCAACGCCGCGTTCTTCGACGCCGCGAACGGCTTTCACGGCTGCATTGCCGGCCTGCACGAAGTGCTTCGGCGCCAGGGTTTGCTCGAAGGCATCTGGTGCCTGGATCCAAACGAAGGTCTCGGCCCCGGCCAACTCGAAGAGATTAATCGCGTCTACGCCGCCTACCCGGAATTGAACGACGACGCTTTCGTCAGCGAAAATCTTCACCGGTGGTTAGAATAGTTCGCATGTCTGATCAACGGCCCCTTGGTTTCAACACCCGTAGCCTACACGCCGGCTACTCCCCGGAAAGCGCCCTGAACGCGCGCGCGGTACCCATTTTTCAAACCACGTCGTTTACGTTTAACGACTCCGAACATGCCGCGAATCTCTTCGCGTTGAAGGAGTTCGGCAACATCTATACGCGGATCATGAACCCGACGACGGATGCGCTGGAGCAGCGAGTGGCGTCTCTCGAAGGCGGCGCCGCCGCGCTTGCGCTCGCCTCCGGGCAGGCCGCGCAGTTCCTCGCCTTGACGAGCCTGCTCGAATCCGGCGATCATATTGTGGCATCCAGCACGCTCTACGGCGGCACGTACACGCAGCTCGATGTCTCCCTGCGCCGCATGGGATACGACGTTACTTTTGTCGACCCGGACGAACCGGAAAACTTTCGCAAGGCGCTGACGCCGCGCACTCGCGCCATCTACGGCGAGACGATCTCCAATCCGCGCGGAAACATTCTCGATCTGGAAGCTGTGGCCAACATCGCCAAAGAGGCCAACGTGCCGCTGGTCATCGACGACACCTTCACCTCGCCCTACCTCTGCCGGCCGATTGAACATGGCGCCAACATCGTCGTGATGTCGCTCACCAAGTTCATGGGCGGCCATGGAAATTCCATCGGCGGCGCGATCGTCGATGGCGCAAACTTCGACTGGAGCAAGTCCGCGCACGGGTTGTTGAACAAGCCTTCGCCGGCCTATCACGGCCTGGTGTTCAGCGAACTTCCGGGCGGTTTGAACGCGATCGCTTTCATCCTGCGCGCCCGTGTGGAAGGCTTGCGCGACATCGGCCCGTGCATCAGTCCATTCAATTCATTCCTCTTGATTCAAGGCATCGAGACGCTCGGACTGCGCATGGAGCGCCATGTCGCCAACGCGCAGGGCACCGCTGAATTCCTGGAAAACCACGATCTCGTCAAGTGGGTGAAGTACCCCGGTCTGAAGTCGAGCCCCTATCATGCGCTGGCGAAAAAATACACGCCGAAAGGTCCAGGCGCGGTCTTCAGCTTCGGGATAAAAGGCGGCTACGAGGCGGGCCGGAAGTTTGTTGACAGCATGAAGCTGTTCTCGCATCTGGCCAACGTGGGCGACGCGCGCAGCCTGGTGATCCATCCGGCTTCGACGACCCATCAACAGCTAAGCCCGGAGCAGCAAGCCTCTGCCGGCGTTGAGCCCGACATGATCCGGCTTTCAATTGGCATTGAGGATCTGGAAGATATTCTGTGGGATATCGAACAGGCGCTGCAGGCCAGCCAGGGATAATAGAGCAAAGCGCGAGGCCCTTGGGCGAAGGGCCTCGCGCCATTCCATTACGCTTTTGCGCTCATCTGCGCGAAGCGCGCCTGCATCGCCAAAGTCAGGTGGGGAACGATGCCAAGCTGCCGTTCTATCAGCATCAATTGGCCGCGGTGGTGCATCTCGTGTTCCTTAGCGCCCATCAGACCCTCCAGGCGCGACTTGGGCGGCTGCCCGCCGGGATGACCGACTTCCACCGCCAGAAATTCATCGGAGAGTCCGCCGAGGAAGGACGCAAAGTTCTCGCCCTCCGTACGCAGCAATTCGACAACTTCGGCCTTGGTCCGGGGCGTCTGCTCCTCGGCGGCGTTGCCCATGAACAGCGTCATGAAATCAAAGCCCTCAAGCGTCGTCAATTCGGCCTTGTTGATGGCTTGCCAAATGCGAGGCCCAACAGCGATATGGACCAGCAATTGCGCCACGGTGCGGACACCGGGGGCGGATTCGAATCCATATTGATCTTCAGGAATATCTTCCGCAATTTGAATCGTGTTCTTGCGGACGGTGCGAAAACTTGCCGCGAGTTGCGCGGCACCATAAGTAGACATACCTGTCAGCTTAGCAGCGCCGGCCGGTATATCCTCAAAGTAGATGAAAAGTGTCGCGAGCCTTATCGACGCGCTCGAAGCTCAAATGCAAAAAGTGGCGGAATTGCCCGGTGTTGACGCTGTTCACGATCTCCGCGTGAGCGTTCGGCGGGCGGCTGAAGGCCTGCGCATCTTCACGCCGGAAGCACGCAAGCTGCGCAATGAAATTAGGGCCATCCGCGAGCACGCCGCCAACGTTCGAGATCGTGACGTGACACGCCAATTGCTGCGCCGCCATCGTCTGCCCGCGACGGACCCGGCCTGCGTCTATCTGCAAGGCCAACGCGACCTCGCCGCCTCCCAATTGCGGCAGTTCCTGGCCTTGCAACTTGGCGACGATCGCCCCGCCCGCTGGCGCCGATGGATCGGAGAGGATGCATGAGTTTGGAAGCCCTCGTCGAAGAGTTTTTCAGCAACGGAAAGAAAGCGGCAGGATCGAAGGAAGAGAAAGAACTCCACGCATTCCGCATCGCCGCCAGACGCCTCCGTTACACCATCGAAATCCTCGACCCAAAGGGCGCGGGCGAATGGCTGCGCCGATTGAAGATCTTGCAGGATCATCTCGGCAAAATGAACGATGCCTTCGTCGCTGAACAGTACCTGCGCAATCTGCCGAGCCGCTCCGCCCAAGCGCGAACACTCCCCGCCAAACTCCACGCCGAGGCCCTCAACCACATCTCCAAATTCCAAAGTACGTGGTGCCGCCGCTTCGGTCCAAGAACCGAAAAGGCCTGGCTTACCTAGGCGCGCCAGCTCGAAGAATAACGCCCACGCCAGGCCGCGACGGCAGCACCAGCTTCCCATTCAAAACTCGAACCCCGTCATACGGATCGTTTCGGATCAACAGATTCCCATCCAAATCGGCAAAGTCAATTAACGGCGACAACTGCGCCGCCGCCGTGATAGCCAAAGAACTCGACACCATGCAGCCCACCATGACTTTCAGGTTCAACGCCCGCGCCATCTCGATCATCCGCATCGCCTGACGCAAGCCGCCGGCCTTATCCACCTTGATATTCACGCCGTCGAAGTACGGCGCGATCCGCGGAAGGTCCTCGGGATGCAAACAACTTTCGTCCGCAAAAATCGGCATCTCCACGCGTTTGCGGATCTCACCGGTCTCCGTCAGCATTGCCGCCGGCAAAGGCTGCTCTATCAACTCCACGCCCTGCTTCTCCAGCCATTTGATCTTGCGAATGGCTTCATCCACTGACTTCCACCCCTCGTTCGCATCCACGCGCAGCGGCTTCTTCGTCTCCGCGCGCACGGCTTCCATCACTTCCTCGTCGTTCGTCAACCCCACCTTGATCTTCAACACCGGAAAGGCCGCCGCCTCGCGCACTTTCCGGCGAATCACTTCCGCCGTGTCGATGCCGATGGAAAACGTCGTCAACGGCGCGTCGTTGCGATCCAGGCCCCACATCTTCCACAGCGGTACGCCCAATCGTTTCGCCGCCCAGTCGTGTAATGCGATATCGATGGCCGCCTTGGTTGCCCAGGCACCGTCCACCTTTGCAAACACTTGGTCCAACAGCTTCGCATACTGCGACGGATCGGCATCGGCGAACAGCGGTTTCAACCCCTCGACGATCTGTATGCCAGCCGCGGCCGATTCGTTATAGCGGACAATCGGCGCGGCCTCACCAATTCCGATGATGCCGCCGCTGGCCACCGTCACGGCCAGCGTCTCGCGGTATTCGCTCGACGACATCACGGTGGTCCAGGTGTTCACCAGGTCCAGCCGCATGGAACGCGCCGAGATTGTCGACCTGGGCGCGACTGCCGCCAAGCCCATTGCCATACAATCCCGGCGTGTCATATCACTTACTGGATCGACTTGACGCCGTATTGCGCGAACGCATTCTTCAGGTCGTTGGAGATCGCCTCAGCGTTGCGGCCTTCAATCTGGAAACGGTGCATCATGTACACAGGATTGCCGTCCTGAAAAATGGCGAACGCCGGCGACGATGGCGGAAAGCCAACCAGCAGCTCCCGCACCCGTGCCACCGCTTCCACGTCCGCGCCGGCGAACACTGTCACCGCACGGTCCGGTTTGACTTCCGATTCCAACAAGGCCTTCACCACGCCCGGCCGGGCCTTACCAGCCGCGCACCCGCACACGCTGTTGACGATCATCAAAACCGTGCCGCTGCCCGGCGCCACCGCAGCGTCCACCGCTTCCGGCGTCCGTGTTTCTTCCACGCCATTCGCCGTCAGGTCTTCTCTCATGATCGCAATCAGTTGTTCAGGATAACGCATACTTCTAATATACCGCCGCGCCAACGGCTCAATTCCACTATTCGTAGACCGGAGTGGTGGAAATGCACCATGGCCGTCAATTCATAAGTGATTGAAACGGTGAGAGATGTAAATTGGCCCTCGGTATGCAGATAAAGAGGCGGGAGCAGACCACCATGAAACGCACCACACTCGCAGTACTCATGCTTACCCTCGCCGCGGCTTACCCGTTAGCGGCGCAGGATGCCAATTCCTCCAGCCGCGGCGTCGCCCGTCTCAGTTTGCTGGCCGGCGAGGTTTCGGTTCGACGCGGTGACGCTGGAGAAGTCGTCGCGGCCGCGGTGAATGCGCCTTTGTTGGGTGAGGATCAGGTCCTGACCGGCGGCGGAGCGCGCGCCGAAATACAGTTTGACTATGCCCATTTCGCCCGCCTGTCGAGCAACGCGGAGCTGCGGCTGGCCGACATTGAAAACCGCAAATATCTGGTTCGTTTGGCGCGCGGCACCATGAATTTCCGCGTGCTGCGGACGAATGACGCCAATGCCGAAATCAGCACGCCATCCATAGCCATTCGCCCTTTGAAGAAGGGCATTTACCGTGTCTCGGTGTTAGACGACGGATCCACTGAAGTTACGGTGCGCTCGGGCGAAGCCGAGATCTTTACGCCGAGAGGCAGCCAGAAACTAAAGTCCGGCAAAACGTTGATCGCCCGCGGAAATTTCAACGACCCTGAATTCCAGTTCGCCAACGCGGGGATGACCGACGAATGGGACCGTTGGAATGAAAGCCGCGACCGGCAGTTAGAGAATTCCAAGAATTACGATTATGTAAGTCAGGATATTACGGGAGCTGAGGATCTGGACGGCCACGGCCGTTGGGTCGAAACGGAAGAGTACGGTAATGTTTGGGCGCCTTCAGCCAGCGCCGACTGGGCTCCCTATCGGAATGGCCGGTGGTCGTGGGTCGACTATTACGGATGGAATTGGATCAGCTATGACCCCTGGGGCTGGGCGCCATATCACTATGGACGCTGGATCAACCGGCCGAGTGTTGGCTGGTGCTGGTGGCCTGGACGCATGAACAGCCATCACTATTGGAGCCCGGGCCAAGTGGCCTTCTTCGGCTGGGGCGGCCTCTCCGTGGGAGTCGGATTCGGCAATTTTGGCTGGGTGCCGCTCGCTCCCTTTGAAACTTACTATCCCTGGTATGGCCATGGTTACTACGACGGCTATCGCAATGGTAACTTCAACAATGTAACTATCGTGAATAACACGAACATTACGAATATATACCGGAACGCGCGCCATAACAACGGCATTACCTCGGTGAATGCTGAACAATTTGGCCGGGGCTCGGTGAATAATGTTCGGTTTAACCGGAATGACATCGAACGTGCGTCGGTCGTGCGTGGCCAGTTGCCGTTGGCGCCGGATGCCTCTTCGAGAAGGATGAGCGACCGCGAATCGCGAGTGAGCGACGGCAGGGGTCCCAGCCGTGGCGACGATCGGTTTTACAGTACGCGTCAGGCGACCAAGGTTGATCGGGTGCCGTTTGAAAATCAGCGCTCCGCACTGCAGGAGGTGTCTCGCCGGACCTTTGGCGACGCTACTAACGAAACCGGCCGCAGGGGCGGGGAAGTCGTCGGCGGAGGGCGCGGCGGGAGTTCGGACCGCAGTGTGGACCGTGGTGCCGGACGCGGGACCGAATCGACTTCGGGCCGCGGCACGAGTTCGGACCGCAGCGTGGACCGTGGCGCGAGTTCGGAGCGCAGTGTGGACCGTGGCGCCGGACGCGGGTCCGAATCGACAACGGGCCGCGGCACCAGCGGAGACAATGCCGATCGTGGCGGTTGGCGTCGATTCGGCGATTCGGCGGCTCCGGCCGCCACGACTGATCGCGGCGCCGGCCGGGGCGCAAGCACTCGGACCGAAAACGGCGATACAGGCGGATGGCGCAGGTTCGGCGATTCGACGGCTGGTTCCGCTCCGACTGATCGAACAACAGAGCGAACGACCGGCCGCGGTGGCTCCATCGACTCAGGCGACTCCAGTCGCGGCAACGACGCCGGATCCTGGCGGCGAATGAGCGAAACTCCGAGCACCGGCCGAGGCGGCGGCTCTGTTGACCGGGGTTCCAACGTGGAGCGCGGCAACTCTGGCTCCGAGCGGCGGAGTGTTGATCGAGGCACTTTCGACCGTGGAACATTGGATCGCGGCGGGCGGGGAAGTTCGGACTCCGATTCGTCTCCGCGAATGAGCGCCCCGCCCGTGGTCCGGGAACGCAGCAACGATTCCGGCGGCCGCGGCGGCGGAGGTTTCGGAGGGTTCGGCGGCTCCCGAGGGGATGGTCGTGAGAGCCAGCCGCGGATGGAATCGGCCC
>SHUN01000132.1 GCA_009697495.1 Bryobacterales bacterium
GCGTCGATTCCGCTTTTAAACTAGCCGCCGGCCGCCTCCCCAACGAGCGCGAACGTCTGCTCTCTCTCAAATATCTGGACGATCCGGACCCATCCGCGGCCACCGAATTCGCCCTGTCTCTATTCAACTCCAACGCCTTCCTCTACGTGGACTAATCATGCCAGAACATATTCGCTACGCCCGCAACCGAAGAGAATTCCTCACCGACTGCTTTTGCGGTTTCGGTGCCATGGGTTTCGGCTCGCTGATGGCGGCCGAGGCGTCCAAGAACCCTCTTGCGCCCAAGGCCCCGCACTTCCCCGCCAAAGCGAAATCCATGATTTTTCTCTTCCAGGCAGGCGGCCCGTCGCATCTGGAAACTTTCGATCCCAAGCCGCTCCTCAACAAACTCCACGGCGAAAAACGTCCCGATACCTTTGGCAAAGTCGAGTACCAGAACGTCAACTCCGCCTCCCGCCTCCTCGGCACCAAACGCACGTTCGCCCGCTATGGAAAATCCGGCCTGGAAGTCTCCGATCTCCTTCCGCACCAAGCCCAAATTGCCGACGATCTCTGCGTCATCCGCTCCATGCACGGCGACATGGTGGTCCACTCCGCCGCTCAATATCAACTGATGTCCGGCCGCGTCATTCCCGGCTTCCCGTCCATGGGTAGCTGGGTGACTTACGGCCTCGGCACCGTCTCGGATTCTCTCCCCGCCTACGTCGTCATGCCCGATCCCAACGGCGCTCCCGAAGCCGGCCAGCCCATGTACACGAACGGCTTTCTGCCCGCCGTCTACCAGCCCGCCATGTTCCGCGCCGGCAAGCGCCCCGTCTTGAATCTGGAAGTGCCAAAGGGCATCACCATGGACCGCCGCCGCAAAACCATTGACCTCATCCGCCAGCTCAACGAAGCCAACATGCTCGGCGAAGATCAGGAACTCGCCGCCCGCATTTCGGCGTACGATACCGCGTTCAAAATGCAAACGCAAGCCCCTGAACTCTTCGATGTCTCCAGCGAACCGCAGGAAACCCTCGACATGTACGGCGTCGGCAAACCCGATACCGACGACTACGGCCGGCGCTGCCTCCTCGCCCGCCGCCTCATCGAAAAGGGTGTCCGCTTCGTCTGCGTCGTCGCCGGCGGCGGCGGCGGCGACACCGAATGGGACGCCCACTCCGACATCGAGAAAAACCATGCGCGAATGGCCCGATTGACCGACCAGCCAACCGCGGCGCTCGTCAAGGATTTGAAGCGCCGCGGCCTGCTCGATGAAACCATCGTCCTGTGGGGCGGCGAGTTCGGCCGCTCCCCGGAATCGGAGCGCGGCACCGGGCGCGATCATCACAATACGGGCTTCACCATGTGGGCTGCCGGCGGCGGTTTCAAAGGCGGTATCGCCTACGGAGCCACTGACGATATTGGTCTCAAATCCACCGTCAATCCTGTCCATTTCCGCGATTTGCACGCCACGCTTATCAATCAGCTCGGCCTCCAGCAGGACGCCCTCAGCTATCTTCATCAGGGCCGCCGCGAGCGCCTCACCGAAGTCCACGGAACCGTCTTGAAAGACATTCTGGTCTGAACCTATGATACGACTCAGTTGTCTTTCCCTCAGCTTTCAGAATCAGTTTCGCGCCGGCAAAATGGACCTTCCCAAGTTCATCACCGCCGCCCGCGCCCTGGGCTTCGACGGCGTCGATCTGCACATGCAGCACTTGAAGGGCTTCGACCGCATATACCTGAAGCAACTGCGGCGAATGCTCCTCGACAACGGCATGTCCGTGCCCAGCTTCCCTGTCTCAACCGAGTTCGGGCTGTACCCGGACCGCATCGGCGCGGAGATCGAAAAGTGCCGTGTCGGCATGGAGACCGGACTCTTTCTGGGAGCCCCTCTGGCCCGCCTATTCGTCGGATCAACGCCCAAAGACGGCAACCCGGAAGAGGCCTTCAACAGAGGCGTCGACGCCCTCCGCCGCTGCGCGGAAATCGGCGCCGAGATCGGCATGGTCGCGGCGCTGCAGAATCACAGCGGACTCACCAGCACCGGCGACGACATGCTGCGGTTCCACAAAGCCGTGAACCATCCCAACTTCGCGCTCGTGCTCGATACCGGCCATTTCACCGGCCGCAGCGGGCCCAACGGACCGAAGCGCGAAGGCCACACTTTCACGAACTACTACCGGTCACTGGAACAAGTCGCCCCGCTCGCGCCCTTCGTACGCGTGAAAAGCTATGAGCCCGACGCCCAAGGCTCCGAGGCCCACATCGATTACAAGCGAGTTTTTGAAATCCTGCACGGTGTTCACTACAACGGCTTTTGCAGCATGGTCTATGAAGGCAAGGAAGATGAACTGACGGCAATCCCCCGCGCCGCGAAGTTTCTCCGGAAAATGGTCCGAGGCGATTAGCCGGTTCCGGCCCCGTCAATACTGCGCCGCTCCACTACCGAGCCGAAGGCGGCAGACGCGCCAGTCAGTGTGGAGAAATTCTTGCTGTCTGCACAAAAAGTGCATACCATGGGAACAGTGGGATTCGAGTGGGACGAGCAGAGCAAGGTCGGAGTCAATTTTAGAAGGCACGGAGTCCGAAGGCCGGAAGCGATCCCAGTATTCGATGATCCTTGCTCGGTGTAGGCGCGACTGGACGCCTGCTGGTGGTCGTTTACACTTGGCGTGGCGAAAACGCGCGGATCATCTCCGTGCGCCCCGCCGAACCACGCGAACACGAAGAATACGAGGCACGACAATGAAGAGTCACTACGATTTTAGCAAGGGCAAACGGGGCCGTGTGCTTCCGCCTGAATCCGAACCTGCGGGCAAGACCCGGATTACAATCCGGCTCGACAAGGACATTGTGGATCGCTTTTTTGAGATAGCGGAGCAATCCGGGGGCGCGACTGGCTATCAAACATTGATGAACGCGGCACTGCGGGATTACCTGGAGGGGAAGTCGCCAAGGTTCGAGGATACGCTGCGCCGCATCATTCGCGAAGAACTGAAGCCGAGCGCGGCTTGATTCGGAACTAGGCCGCGGAAGTCCGGCATCGGCGGCGGGCGCGTCTGGCAGCGGCGCGCCCGAACGGGCCAAAGATTCCATCACGGCTCCAAGCTCATGAGTCTTACGAAACGTCGTGCCCAGATCGGATAGCACGGTCGCTCACGCTGCCGGATTCAAGGACCGCGTCAAGCAACGATTCGTCCTGGGCCGCCTTGCGCAGAAAGAGAAGCGCTTGCTCACTCCGCTTCATAGAGGACCTGCCCCCCGGTGGCGGCCTCGTAATAGACGTTGCCCGGAGTATCCCGCCAATACTGAAAGTTCTCGTCGCTGACGACGAGAAGATCGACAGCGATTTCGAAGGAGCGAATGAGCCGATTCAGGCGGACCATCTCCGCGAAGCGGTTGGCGGGGTTCTCTTCCACGACCATGATGTCGAAGTCGCTATCCGGAGCAGCATCGCCTCTGGCCTGAGAACCGAAAAGGATGATCCTCTTCGGCTGGGCGGCCTGGACGAGCACGCCGGTCATCTTCGCGACGATCTGTTTGGCTACCGGACTCATGGTTCGCACGACACTTATGACTAGTTTGCCACACGGGGATGCCCGCGACGAATGCAGGGAGCGCCCCCCGCCAATTTCAACGTAAGATAAAAGACTCATGACTGATCCAATCGTCGAATACCTCCAGTGGAAAAAGCAGGGCGGCGAACTCCGCGCCAAAGCCAAACAAGCCATCGAGGCCCGCTTCCGGGAACTGTTGACCGAAGCGGTCCATCTCGCCGAAGAGTACCGTTCCGATTTCGGCGTCGCCCTGGCGCCCCCGGCCTCGGTGACGGCATTCAAGTTCAAAGCCGGCGCAAAGAAGGCCGTGAAAAAAGCGACGCCAGTGCCTGTCGCGGCCGTCCCCGTCATCAAAAAGCCCGACCCAAAAACTGCCGCGCTCGAAAAACAATTGGCCGCCGCCCGCAAGAAACTCGAAGCAGCCAAAGCCAATGGCGCCTCGACGAAAAATCTCGAAGACCGCGTCTACGAACTCGAAGACGATCTCCGCCTCGCCACCCAATGATGCCCCTAATCCTTTTGCTCCTTATCTGCGCCGCCGCGGCCGCGCAGGAAATCCCAGCCGTCTACGGAAAGTACTGCGCCGCCTGCCACGCCGATAGCGCCGCCGGCACCGATCGCGGTCCCGGCCTCATCGACACACGCTCCCTTCGCTCCCGATCGGAGACTCAAATCAGAGGCATCATTCGCAACGGCACGCGCGGCGGCATGCCCGCCTTTCCCCTGCCCGACGCGGAACTCGATGCCCTCGCCAAAGCTGTCCGCTCCTGGAACGCCTCGGCCTTCGACGCCCACCCTCCCGGCGACCCGGCCGCCGGCAAGGTCCTCTTCGAAAAGCAGTGCTTAACCTGCCACATGGCCCAAGGCCGCGGCGCATCCAACGGCCCCGATCTCTCCTCCATCGCCCGCGAACTCACCGTCCGCGAACTGGAACAAACACTGCTAAATCCCAATTCCCGCAAAGGAAAACGCAACGGCGCGGCCTGTCCCGGATGGGCCTTCTGCCCCGATGACCCCTGGGGCGTCGTCTCCGTGCAACTGAAAAATGGAACTGCCCTACGCGGCTTTGCCCGCAGCCAAGGCCCCCATGACATCCAACTCCAAACCTTCGACGGCAAGCTCCATCTCTTCACCGCGACCGACTATTCCACCGTCACCAAAGAAGCCGCATCCTACATGCCGGCGTTCAAAGGTTCGGACGCCGAACGTCGCGACCTCATCGCCTATTTAAGCGTCCTCGGCGGCGTCGACGTCGGCCCTCTATCCGCCGCCCCCACCGCCTCCGCAGCAGCCATCGCCAGCGTCCAAACGCCCAAACCCGGCGAATGGCCCGGCTATCACGGCCTGCCATCCGCCAATCGCCATAGCCCGCTCGCCCAAATCAACACCGCCAACGCCTCCCGCCTGAAACCCGCCTGGAGCTATACCCTCCCGCATCCCAGCCTCCAAACCACTCCGCTGGTTGCCGATGGCGTCATGTACGTCACCGCCCCCAATCAGGTTTGCGCCCTTGATAGCGCCACCGGCCGCGAAATCTGGTGCTGGAATCGCACACGCAACGACGCCCGCAAGATCTCCGGTGACGCCGCCAAAGGCGCCCAACGCGGCGCGGCTTTATTGGGGGACAGAATTTTCTTCGCCACCGACGACGCTCATGTCGTCGCCCTCAACCGCTTGACCGGCGCTCTTGTTTGGCAGGTTTTCCTCCCCACCGATACAGTCGGCGCCTACGGCTCCACGGCCGCTCCGCTCGTCGTCGGCGACCTCGTCGTAACCGGCATCGCCGGGGGCGACTCCCCGCTGCTCGGCTTCATCGTCGCCCTCAAAGCCTCCACCGGCGAAGAGGTCTGGCGATTCCGGACCATCCCCAGACGCGGCGAAAAAGCCGCCGAAACCTGGGGCGGCAAAGACATCGAACACGGCGGCGGCGCAACCTGGCTCACCGGCTCCTTCGATCCCCAAACTGACACCATCTACTGGCCCACCGGCAACCCCTATCCCGATACCGACGGAACCAACCGCGCCGGCGACAATCTCTACACCAACTGCGTCCTCGCCCTCGACGCCAAAACCGGTAAATTGAAATGGCATTTCCAATTCACCCCCCACGATCTCTGGGACTGGGACGCCACCGAACCGCTTGTGTTAGTGGACACTAACTTCAAGGGCCGTCCCCGCAAACTCCTCCTGCAGGCCAACCGTAACGGCTACTTCTACGTCCTCGACCGGACCACCGGCGAATTCCTCCTCGGAACGCCATTTGTGAAAAGGCTTACATGGTCGACCGGGCTCGACGCCAAGGGCCGTCCGCAAGTCAACCCCGCCGCCAAGCCAACCGCCGGCGGCACAAAAGTTTGCCCCGCCGTCCGCGGCGCGACGAACTGGTATTCCACCGCCTATAACCCCGCCACGAAGCTCTTCTACGTCATGGCCGTCGAAGACTGCAACATGTACCGCGCCTCCGGCAACTGGTTCGTGCCCTACAACGATCCATCGAGCCCGCCGGAAAAGGTGCTCCGCGCGCTGGACATCGAAACAGGAAAAATCGTCTGGGAAGTCCCTCAAATTGGGCCGCCGGAAGCAAACTACTCCGGCGTCCTGACCACGGCCGGCGGCCTGTTGTTCTACGGCGAGTCGGGCGGAACCTTCGCCGCCGCCGACGCCAAAACCGGGAAGACCCTGTGGCATTTCCCCACCGGCCAAGCCTGGAAAGCCTCGCCGATGACTTACACCGTGAAGGGCAGACAGCACGTCGCCATTGCCGCCGGCAGCCAAATCCTGGCCTTCACGCTCGACTGAGCGCCACCCCGCCGCAGACGCACCCTTCGCCCATTCACGCGAGTAATCCGTTAGACTCGAGTTGGCATGGTGACCATCGACCCAATTCGGGTAGAAGTCGAACGCGAAGCAGACGGGAGAGTTCTGGCCTCCGTTCCCGACCTTCCTGGCGTAATGGCTTATGGCGCTAATGAGGGCGAGGCTATACGGAAAGTCAAGACGATTGCGCTCCAAGTCCTGGCCGACATGATTGAGGACGGTGAGGAAGTCCCGGAGCCCCTCCGGGTGCTCTTCGCTGCGTGAGCGCCTGGAGTGCGGCCAAGGCACGGCGGGTTTATGCGGCCTTGCTGCGAATCGGCTGGACGTTGAAAAAACAGGTCGGGTCACACCGTAAATTGCAACGCAACGGTTGGCCGAACTTCACGTTCTGTTTCCACGATAGCGAAGAGATTGGTCCCGCGGCACTCGCGAAGATCGGCAAAGAGACGGGCCTTCGTCCAGAGCAACTTTGAGAATGGCGTAGCCGTTGATCTATCGAGCAGCCGGTGAAGCTGACAATTCTCACTGAGACTAGCGACTAGGCGCCGCCGCGGGTAGAATACCCGGTATGCCCCGCACTCTGCTGTCACTGTTTTTCACGGCCTTCGCGCTAACCGCGCAGCCCCACCCCTTGGAATCGCTGATCACCGCGGCCCGCGAAAACTCGCCGCGATTGAAAGAACTGTTCGCCGCCGGATTGCCCGGTTTGGCCGGCAGGGATGGGGTTGCGGTGTGGGGGCAGGACTTCCTGTTTGCCGTCCAATCGGAGGACGCCGCGACCGTCTCAATCGATCACGGCCCGCCACTGGCAATGCGGCGCGTGCCGGCTTCGCCGTACTGGTATCTCGTAAAGACCCTCCGCCTCGGAACAACCCATCACTACGCCTACGCGTCCGGCGCAAAGTCATTGGGGAGCTATGACGTCGCGGGGTACAACCCGGATTCGTATCCAATGCCCGGTGCCGCTCGCGGCGTGCTCTCGGCGAAAAAGACGTTACAAAGCCGCATTTATCCGGGCATGTCGGCCAACTACTGGGTCTACGCCAACGCGGGCGCGGACCTGCAAAACGGTGCGCCGTTGATGATCTGGCAGGACGGCGAGAGCATCGCCGGCAACGTCGATCTCCTCCGCCTGCGCCTGCAAATTGTGAGCGTCACAATTTGCAGG
>SHUN01000133.1 GCA_009697495.1 Bryobacterales bacterium
GCCGGCCTTTTCTTCCGGTCAGCTATATTGGGCGATGGCCATCAGCGGCGGAGGCGAGGTGTCGCGCAACATGCGGGCGATGAGGAGAAGTTTGGCGTCCACCTCGCCCATCTTTTCTTCGATCAGCGCCAAGCGGAGACGCAGGACATCATCGGTCTCCAGCTTGCCGCCGGGAGTATTCAGGACGGCGCATCGGGCGAAGTCGGAAATGCTGCGGGCACCGCCCGTTTCGCAAGCCTCTCGCAGGCTCTGGAACTCGTCTTCGCTCACTCGGAAGTTGACCAACCGGTTGCGTGGTTTCGTTACTGCCATTGTCGTTACCTCTATTGGAATAGTGTCGGCTGAAAGACAAAAATCTCAGGGTTGTTGTCGATTTGTGCGAAATCGGTACTACATGGGGCGCGGTACTCTATTAGAGCGAGGCCGCTATCCTTAAAATCTGCGTTTTGGCATCTTCGAGTTCGGGCAACTGTTTGTTCATCGGCACGGACAAGACGCGCCTGCTGGTGGATACGGGGCTGAGCCGCCGGGAGACGATGGCGCGATTGGCGTCCATCGGGGAGAGCCTTGACAAGATCGACGCGATCCTCATCACGCATGAACACTGCGACCATATTCTGGGCCTGCCGGTGATCGCGCGCACGGTAGGCAAACCGGTTTACTGCACGCACCTGACGGCGGAATCGCTCGACTGGGAGGCGATCAAGGCACCGAAGGAGACGTTCGCGGCGGGTACCGGATTCACGATTGGCGACATTGAAATCGGGAGCTTTACGATCCCGCACGACGCGGTGGACCCGGTGGGATTTACGCTCCGCGCGGATGGCGTCCGGGCCAGTGTGGTGACCGATTTGGGCTATATGCCGGACTCGATTAAGATGCATTTGCGGGGCACGGATTTGTTGCTGCTGGAGTCGAATCATAACCTGGAAATGCTGAAGGTGGGGCCGTATCCGTGGTCGATCAAGCAGCGGATCATGGGGCGCAAGGGGCATCTTTCCAATGACGCGGCGTACGACTTTATTACGCAGGATATGGACTCGTCGGTATCGACTTTGATCCTGGGGCATTTGAGCGAGAACACAAATTATCCGACGCTGGTGGAGCAGATGGCGGAGCAGGCGCTGGAAGCGCGCGGGGTGACGCCGCGGCTGCATGTGGCGGAGCCGAGGAAACAGACGCCGGTGTTTTTGTATTGAGGCGGGCAGGCGTCGATGCTACGCCGCGTCGTCAGCAAATTCATGCGAATATCGAAACAAAATCACTGGCGGAAATCATCTGCTTGGATTTGTGGCGATGGAGGGTCAGTAGTCCGTCTTTGTCGCCCGTTACGAGGTAGCCGGGCTTGATCAACTCGGCAACCCTAGGCTTTTGGAGCGTGGCGCGCAGTTCGTCTAGATGCTCCGCGCAGCAGAGGAAGGTAAATCCGCCATCTTCCCAGGCGCTTTATATGCCGGCTGTCTCCAGCAGCACCCTCATCAACCTTTGCCAGGCGCTGCTTTGGCACGGCGTTCCCGGTGGACCTCACGGACCGCTTCGTCGTGGCCGCTATTGTAGTACTGGCAACTTTTCCAATTCGCTTTTGCGCCGGACGGCAAGCGCCTGGCTCGGAAATAGCGGCCTTTCCTACATTAGACTTGTAAGAAGCATGATTGAACGCTACACGCGGCCCGAGATGGGGCGCATTTGGAATGACGAGAATAAATACGCCTGTTGGCTGGAGGTGGAGATCGCCGCGAGCGAGGCGCTGGCCGAACTTGGGGAGGTCCCGGAAGACGCCGCGGTTGCGCTGCGGGCTCATGCCGCGGTCGATGTCGAACGGCTGTTCGCCATTGAACGCGAAGTGAAGCATGACGTGATCGCCTTCACCACGGCGGTCGCCGAGAAGATGGCGGCGGCGGGGAAGAGCGAAGCCTCGCGGTGGTTCCACTATGGGATGACTTCCAATGACGTCGTGGATACCGCGCAGGCGCTGCAGGTGATGCAGTCGGCGGGGTTGCTACTGGCGGGCGTGGATTCGCTGTTGGCTGTGTTGAAGACACGGGCGCATGAGTTCCAGCACACGGTTCAAATGGGCCGGACGCATGGGATTCACGCCGAGCCGTATACGTTTGGCTTGAAGATGGCGCTGTGGTTTGACGAGTTGCGGCGGAACCGGAAGCGGCTCGCCGACGCGGCTGAAGACATGCGGTGCGGGAAGATCTCGGGCGCGGTTGGCACGTTTGGACACATTGGCCCGGAGGCGGAAGAAAAAATCTGCGCGCGGCTGGGGCTGCGGCCGGCGGCCATCGCTTCGCAGGTGATCAGCCGGGATTCTCATGCGGCGTTGATCAGCGCGCTGGCGTTGATCGCGGCGACTTGCGAGAAGATTGCCATGGAAGTGCGCCACTTGCAACGGACCGAAGTCCGGGAGGCCGAGGAGCCATTCGCGCCCGGACAAAAGGGTTCGAGCGCGATGCCGCACAAGCGCAACCCGGTGACCTGCGAACAGATTTGCGGGCTAGCGCGGGTGGTTCGCGGGAACGTCAACGCCGCCTACGAGAACATCTCGCTTTGGCATGAGCGCGATATTTCGCATTCGTCGGTGGAACGCGTGATTCTGCCGGATTCCTGCATTTTGACGGATTATTTGCTGGCAAAGACGATTTGGCTCGTTGGCGGCATGCGGGTGAATCCGGAGCGGATGCTGCGAAATTTGAATCTGACGCAGGGGCTGATTTTCAGCGGGCAGTTACTCCTCGACTTGACTGCCGGGGGGATGCTGCGGGAGCAAGCCTACAAGCTGGTGCAGACGCACGCGATGCAGTCCTGGGAGACCGAGTCAAACTTCCGGGCGGCGATTGAGAACGACCCGGCGGTCCGGGCGCATTTGAGCCTGGAAAAGATTGGGGCGGCGTTTTCCATGGACCGGCAGTTGGCCAATGTGGGTAAGATCTTTGAAAGGGTGTTTGCCGAATGATCGTGAATCCAGCATTGGAGCAGTATATTGCCGATCTGTTGCCGGCTCGGGATCCGGTGCTGGCGGAGATGGAGGCGTATGCGTTCGCCAATCGGATCAACATCATCGGCCCCGGTTGCGCGACGATTCTGGCGCAACTGGTTTTGATGACCGGGGCGCGGCGGATTTTTGAACTGGGCTCGGCGATTGGGTACTCGACCATTTGGCTGGCGCGCGCGGCGGGGCCCGAAGCCGAGATCCACTACTCCGATGGCGACCGGGAGAACGCGGAGCGAGCGCGGGGGTATTTTGAACGGGCTGGAGTGGCGGACCGGATCACGATTCATACCGGGGATGCGCTGGCGGCGCTGGCGGCTACGGCGGGCGAATTCGACATGATATTTAATGATGTGGACAAGGAGGGGTATCCGGACGTTCACGCGGTAGCCCCGGACCGGGTACGGGTGGGCGGCGTTTTCGTAACGGACAACACGCTGTGGAAGGCCCGCGTTTTGGATCCACAGGATGCGGAGACTGAGGGGGTTGACACCTTTAACCGGCGGATCTTCGCCGATGCGCGGTTTCTGACGAGCCTGATTCCGTTGCGGGACGGAATGACGCTGGGGATCAAAATAGGGCGTTCAGCTTAAGCCGGGGTGGGTAGGTCTAAGTACCCCTTCTAAGCTGCCCCATCCAGGCGCAAAAATGCTATTGGTTAGCGGTTATCATTAACGAGAAAGACGTTCTTTTTCAGTTAGATGAATAATGTGTGATACATCTGCAAACAGGGCTTTTGGAAAAGAACTAGTCCTTAGGGCAATTTGGTACTTGGCAAACTTCGTATATCTCCTACACTGGGGATGGAGATATTGATGGCAGCAGCCAATTGTCCTGTGTACCCAACCCCGATGGCCTATGAGATGGCCAAAGTACTATTAGTTGACGACGACCCGGCATCGCGGCTGACGCTGCAGACGGTTCTGCGGGCGGGGGGATATGGGGTAGACACGGCGGCATCGGCGGCGGAAGCCATTGCGAAGATGGACGTAACGGAATACTCCTTAATCCTGAGTGACTTGCACATGGAGTCGTTCGAATCTGGACTTCGGGTTGTGGCTCACGCGCGCGGGTTGGACTACCGGCCGGCGACGGCGATATTATCGACGTGGCAGCCGGAGCAGTATGAGACCGCGAAGATGGCGGGCACGATGTTGATTGAGCCGGAGAATATACCGGAGCTGCTGGGGCAGGTGGCGGGGATGATTTCGGACCGGGCGGCGCGGCGGCTGAGCCGGAGCATGCGGGCGCGGAATTAGCGGCTACCGGCTACCGGTGTTGCCATGCGTGGCAGGCTTAAGTATGCTGATCGGCGCGGGGATCAGACAATTCCGGCATCGGATTTTTCAGCAACACGGCACCATCAGTCCCTGGCCATGGCTGTCAGTGCGAGACGGAGACGGCCGATCTCCGATTTTAGCGACTGGCGCGCGGCGAGGGCGGCGGTCAAATCACCCTCGCGAGCCAGCAGTTCGAGCTTGCTCGCCGCGTCGTAGGCACCTTTGGCGGCGAAATTCCCGACGGAACCTTTTAAGGTGTGGGCGGCCTCGCGCAGGAGCCCCGCGTCATTGGCGGCGATGGCCTTGCCGATTTTGAGCATCATCCTGGGACTGCCGGCGAGGAACATCGCGATCAGCTCCCGCAGGAGCTTGCGATTGCCGCCTAAGCGCTCCAGGAGGGCTGGTTCGTCAACGGCTGCCGAACGGGGTGTTGGCGCGGGGGCGGCGGGTACGCCGGAACGCGGCGCGAGGTTTTCGATGGTGTCGAAGAGTTCCGCGGGTTGGACTGGCTTGGCGACATAGGCGTCCATACCGGCCTGCAGGCAGCGCTCGCGGTCACCAATCATGGCATGGGCGGTCATGGCGACGATGGGAATGTGGCGACCGGTTCCGCGTTCCTTCTCGCGGATGGCGGCAGTGGCTTCGAGGCCGCCCAGCTTGGGCATCTGCACGTCCATGAGAATGAGATCGAACACCTTTTCTTCCAGCGCGGCCAGCGCTAGGAGTCCGTTGGCGGCAACGGAGACTTTGTGACCGCGCTTCTCCAGAAGGCTGACGGCAACCCTTTGGTTGACGGGATGATCCTCGGCGAGGAGAATGCGCAGACTCCTTACCGATGACTTGACTGGGGCGGACTTGGCTGCGCCCTTGGCGGGAGCGCGGGAAAACGCGGCGGCGATGGCGTCGAAGAGATCGGATTGTTTGACGGGCTTGGTGAGGTAGGCAACGATACCGGACTGGCGGACACGGGGGCCGTCGCCGGGATGGCCGAGGGAGGTGAGCATGATGACGGTGGTCGCGCTCAAATGGCGATCCCGCCGCACCTGGGCGGCGAGAGTGAAGCCGTCCATCGCGGGCATTTGGCCGTCGATGAGGGCCAGTTGAAAGGGTTTGGCGTCGTCGGCGGCGCGGCGGAGCGCGTCCAAGGCGGCGGCGCCGCTGTCAACCAACGTGGGCTTCATCCGCCAGTTCCCGAGAATCTCCTGAAGAATGCGGCAGTTGGTGGCGTTATCGTCGACGACCAGGACGCGCAAACCACGAAGCACCGCCGGTTTGGCGAGCCGCTTAGACGGCGGAGGGACACTGGGCAAGCCGAAGCGCGCTGTGAAGTGAAAGCTGCTTCCCTGCCCGACCGCGCTCTCCAGCCAGATTCGTCCGCCCATTAAGTTGACCAGTTGGGAGCAGATGGCGAGGCCCAGCCCGGTGCCGCCATATTCTCTGGTGGTAGAACTGTCGGCTTGGGAGAAGGCTTCAAAAATGAGTTGTTGTTTCTCGGGGGCGATACCGATTCCGGTGTCGGTGACGATGAAGTGCAGTTCGGCTGCGCCGCCAAGGGAGGACAGGACACGCACGTCGACGACGACCTCGCCCCGTTTCGTGAATTTGATGGCATTTCCGGCGAGGTTGATGATGATTTGACGGAGACGGCCGGGATCTCCGGCGACGAACTCGGGCGTGTCGGGCGGGATGCGGCAGACCAGTTCCAGGTCCTTGCTTTCGGCGCGCATGGCGAGGATGCGGAGGGTATCTTCGAGAAGGTCGCGGAGGTTGAATTCGATATGTTCGAGGTCGAGGCGGCGGGCTTCGATTTTGGAGAAATCGAGGATGTCTTCGATGAGGCTCAGGAGGAAATCGGCGGATTCTTTAACGGCGGCGAGATACTCACGCTGCTCGGGGCGGAGTTTGGTATCGAGGGCGAGCCCGGTCATGCCGATGATGGCATTCATGGGGGTGCGAATCTCGTGGCTCATGTTGGCGAGGAATTCGCTTTTGGCCTCGGTGGCGGATTCGGCGCGGCTTTTGGCGAGTTCCAGTTCCTTGACCAACTGGGCGAGACGGGCGGCGTTTTCCTGCTGGGCCTCTTCGGCGCGCTTGCGGCTGGTGATATCCTTGGCCGCGCAGTAGATCAACCCGAAGTCCGTACGCGGGCGCGCCGTCCACAGAAACCAGCGGTAGTCGCCGTCCTTGGTGCGATAGCGATTCTCAAACGAAATGGTGTCGGTGCCGGTGGCGAGCTTAACGGTTTCGGCGATAGTAGCATCCCGATCAGCGGGGTGAACGAAGTCCAGAAAGGGGCCGGCCATCAACTCCTCGCTGGTGAAGCCGAGGACCTTTTCCCAGGCGGGGTTGAGGCGCTTAAAGCGGCCGTCGAAGCCGGCAATGCCGAGCATGTCGATAGATAGGCTGAAGAAGCGGTCCAACTCCTCGGTGGCGCGGTTGCGTTCGGTGACGTCGAGGAGCGCGGAACGAATTCCGAGCACATTGCCGGAGTGATCTTCAATGAGGCGCTCGTGAATTTCGACATCGAGGGGGTCGCCGCCGGGGCGGACGAACCGCCGTTGAAACGGAGCGATCAAGCCGTCTCCGGCGATTTTTCGGAGCACGGACTGGCGGCTGGATTCCCGTTCTTCGGGTAGCACAAATTCCCAGGCGTGCTTGCCAATGATCGCCTCCGGCTCCAGCCCCAGGAGGTCGCATTCGGCTCGGTTGACGCGGCGGATGAGTCCTTCCTGATCGATCTCGTGATAGGCCACGGGGGCTTGGTCAAAGAGAGTGCGAAAGCGGGCTTCGCTGGTGCGCAGCGCCTCCTCCGCCTGGCGGCGCTCCATGAACTGGCCGATCTGGCTGCCGACGGTGCCAATCATCTTCAGAAGTTCCTCATCCGGCTCGCGGATCTCGCGGCTGAAGAATTCCAAAACGCCGAGCACATCGCCTTGGAGGACGATGGGAAAACCAAAAGCGCCGCGCAGGCCCTCCTTGGTTGCCGCCGCTCCGCGGGAAAAGTTCAAGTCCTGGAGTACGTCGGGAATCCAGGCCGGTAGGCCGGTTGCCCAGACGCGTCCGGGCAAGCCGATGCCGGGAAGAAACGTGGTCCGCCGGCTGAGAGCATCGAATTCGGCGACTTGCACTTCCGGGGTGTGCCAGGTATTGACGCACCGTAGGAGATTGGCGGGGCGGTCCACGCACCAGACTGCGCCGCG
>SHUN01000134.1 GCA_009697495.1 Bryobacterales bacterium
TTTCTCATTCTGGGTTTGACTGCTATGGCATTCGCGGACACCATCCACGTTCCCGGATTGAAACAGCCGGTCGACATTCTGACGGACAAGTGGGGCGTGCCGCACATCTATGCGGCCAACACGGCCGACGCGTTCTTCGCGCAGGGCTTCAACGTGGCCCGGGAGCGGCTGTTCCAGATCGACCTGTGGCGGCGGCGCGGGCTGGGGAAGATGGCGGAAGTGATGGGCCCGGCCTATGTGGAGCAGGACCGCGCGGCGCGGCTGTTTCTCTATCGATCGCCGATCGAGAAAGAATGGGCGGCGTATGGGCCTGATGCGCGGACCATCACGGAATCATTCGTGGCGGGGATCAATGCGTATGTGGATTGGCTGGCTTTGCATAAGGAGCATTTGCCGGTCGAGTTTTCCATCTTGAAGTACGCGCCCTCGAAGTGGGAAGCGGCGGATGTCGTGCGGATTCGGAGCCATGGATTGACCCGCAACCTGACCCAGGAAGTGGCGAGGGCGAAGACCATCTGCGCCACCGGTCCCGTTAAGGGGCCGGGCTACGATCAGGCGCGGCACGGCTTGCAGCCGGCGTGGGAGACGAAGGTTCCAGAGGGGTTGGATCCTTGTTTGCCAGCGGATGTTTTGAAGGTGTTCACGCTGGCGACGCAGGTTGCGCCATTCGCCAAGCCGAACACGGATTCGCAAGACGACGGGAGCAATAACTGGGTGATCGCGCCGTCGAAATCCGCCACTGGCCGTCCGATAGTGGCGGGCGATCCGCACCGCGCCTATTCGACGCCGAGCCTGCGTTACATTGCGCATGTCAGCGCGCCTGGGCTGGATATTATCGGCGCTGGCGAGCCGGCGTTGCCGGGGATTTCGATGGGCCACAATGGGACGATTGCATTTGGCCTGACGATATTTCCCATCGATCAGGAAGACCTCTACGTATACGAGTTGAACCCGGCCGACGCGCGCCAGTATCGGTACAAGGGCGGATGGGAGGCGATGCGGATTGTGCGGGAACCGGTGGCCGTGAAGGGCGTCGCGGCGGTGGAGGCATCGTTGGCGTTTACGAGGCATGGACCGGTGATCTTCGCGGACAAAACACGGGCGTATGCCATTCGCACATGCTGGATGGAGCCGGGAATGTCGCCCTATTTCGGGAGCATCGCGTATATGCGGGCTCGCAATTTTACGGAGTTTCAGAAGGGACGTTTTCGCGGGGGCGCGCCGACGGTGAATCAGGTTTACGCCGACACGAAGGGCAATATTGCGTGGAGTCCGGGCGGATTGACGCCAGTGCGCCCGAACTGGGACGGATTGCTTCCCGTGCCTGGAGACGGCCGCTACGAATGGGCCGGATTTCTGCGCCCGAACCAATTTCCTTCGGCGTTGAATCCATCGGCGGGCTATGTTTCGACATCGAATGAAATGAACATGCCGGAGGGATATCCATACAAGGAACGAAAGCTGGGCTTTGAGTGGGCGAACGATTCGCGGCACCGGCGGATTGATGAGGTTTTGAAGCCGATGGCGAAGGTGTCTTTGCAGGACTCAATGAAGCTGCAAACGGATTTGACGTCGGTGGCGGCGCGGCGGGCGGTGGCGCTATTAGAGCGTATTCCGGCGGCGGGAATCCTGCGGAATTGGGACGCCGTGGAGCGCGTGGATTCGAAAGAGGCGGCGCTGTATGAAATCTGGTGGAAGCGGCATTTGGGACCGGCGTTTTTGAAAGCGGCAGTGCCTGCGGGGGCTGTGGCCACGCCGGACACGGCGGTGATGCTGGATGTGTTGGAAGGGAAATCGACGCGGTTCGATGTGGACGCGCGCCGCCTGCTTTTGGAGACGTTAGGACCGGCCGTCGCGGAATGGGAGAAATTAGGCCGGCCTGTTTGGGGTACGCTCCATCAATCGCTGCCGCCCCATCCGCTGCGCGATTTTGTGGACGCGGAGTGGCGGAAGAAGTTGCAGCCGGGGCCGTTTCCAGCGCCGGGCGGACCGTTCTCGCCGTGGCAATCGATGCATTCCGGGAACAGCTTTCAATTGACGAATGGGCCGTCGTTCCGGATGGTGCTGGATGTGGGGAACTGGGATGAATCGCGGGCGGTGAATTATCCGGGGCAATCGGGGCGATGGGATGATCCGCATTATTCCGATCTGACGGGAACGTGGCTGCGCGGGGAGTATTTTCCATTGCTCTATTCGCGAGCGGCGGTGGAGAAGGCGGCCGGGCGGCGAACCCGTTTGGAGCCGAGGTAGGGCATGAACGAGGAAATGCTACTGGTGGTGCGCGCGGCGGAATTCGCGGCGAGGGTGCATGCGCGGCACCGGCGGAAGGACGTGGACGAGACGCCGTATGTGAATCATCTGGCGCATGTGGCGAGGCTACTGGCGGAGGCCGGGTGCGACGCGAATGTGGTGGCGGCAGGTTTTTTGCATGACACGATTGAGGACGTAAGAGTGTCGTATGAAACGCTCGTTGCCGAATTCGGCGAGGACATTGCGGATCTGGTGCGCGCGGTGACCGACGATAAATCGCAGCGTTGGCAGAAGCGGAAGCAGGCGCAAATCGATCACGCGCCGGAGGCGACGCCGCGCGTGGCGGCGTTGAAATTAGCGGATAAGATCAGCAATTTGTATTCTCTGCGAGACACGCCACCGCATGGGTGGGACAAGGCGGAGATCGCGAAGTACATCGATTGGGCGCATCGGGTGGTGTCCAAGCTTCCGGCGCCGAACGCGGTTTTATTCGCCGATTATGAGGCGATCCGAGCGAAGTTGCTCGGGCGCATTGGCGGAAGCCAGTGGGAGTCGAACCCACCGTGACGCATACGCGCCACACGCTGGTTTTGAAGACCAGGCCCAGCACCGGCCAAGTGTGGCTTCCGTTATTGAGTCTATCAGCCGGCCAGCCCCAGACTGGCGGCGCGACCCTTCATCGCTTCGATGCAAAAGGCGATGTGGTCATCGAGATCGATCCCCATTTCGGCGGCGCCGTTGATGACGTCGTCGCGATTGACGGCGCGGGCGAAGGCCTTGTCTTTCAGCTTCTTCCGCACCGACTTCACTTCCACCTCGGCGATGGCGCGGCCGGGCTTCACGTAAGCGCAAGCGGTGAGGAAGCCGGCGAGTTCATCGCAGGCGAAGAGCGATTTTTCAAGCAAACTTTCGCGCGGGACGCCGCTGTAGTTGGCGTGGGAGAGAATGGCGCGGCGAATTTCACCGGACACGCCGCGTTCAGCGAGAATCGGCTCGCCTTTCATGGGATGATCGGGCGACTGCGGATGGATCTCCCAATCGAAGTCATGAAGCAAGGCGGTGACGGCCCATTTCTCCTCGTCCTCACCGTATTTGAGAGCGTAGGCAGCCATGCAAGCCTCCACCGCGAGCATGTGTTTGCGCAGCCCTTCGGACTGCACGAATTCACACACCGTTTGCCAAGCCTGTTCGCGATCCATACCTCTGTTTGTACCGGATTTCAACGAAATATGCTATCCTGATTTTGGCTGGCGACGTGGGCCTGTGGCGCAGTTGGGAGCGCGCTTCCATGGCATGGAAGAGGTCATCGGTTCGAACCCGATCAGGTCCACCAAATTTTTCAAACGCTTGGCGAGCCTCGGCCCGCCAAGGTTCCCGCCCGTGGAGTCCTGCTAGGGGAGCAAACTCCATTTGATGCACGGGCAGCCAGTCGTGTTGTGGTACCCACCGGCGTCCAAACCGGATTTACTTCAACTCCGCGATCATTCCGTCCAGCGACATGCGCTGCTGCTGGGCACCCCAGCCAAAATTTGCCGTCATGAACTGGCCGATCTCTTCCTTGCTCTTACCGAGCCGGACCTGTTCCCGCGCGCGTGCCTGCAATTTACCCAAGTTATCCCGATAGGTCTGTAGCTCCGCCTTCGTCTGCACCGCGCCGTGACCCGGGATCACCGTATCGAAATCGCATTTCAAAACGGCATCCAGCGTCTTGGTGAATTCCACCAAACTGCCGCCGTTCGGATAGTCGATGAGCGGCGTCGTGCCCGCCATCAGGTCACCCATGTGAATCGTGCGCCGGGCCGGGAAAAAGATAACGGCGTCGCCGTTCGTATGCCCTCGTCCGAAGTAGCGGGCCTGCACCTCTTTGCCGCCCAGCACGACCTGCATCTCATCCGTGAACGTCACTCGCGACATGCCTGGCAGCTTGCCCGTCACCATGTTGGCCCGGGCATTCTTATGCAGCAGGATCTCCACGCCCGCCGCGATCATCTTGGAATTTCCGCCCGTGTGATCGCCGTGATGGTGCGTGTTGATGAGGTATTTCACCGGCTTGTCCGTCACCTTTTTCACGTTCGCCATGATCTCGTCGAAGTTTCGTTCGAATTTGTCGTCAATGACGATTGCGCCCTCATCGGTCACATAAACCGCCACGTTCCCGCCGCTGCCAACGATATTGTAGAGATCGTCGGCGACCTTCACCAGACTGAACGGCGGTGGAAGCTCCAATCCGCCTTTCTGCTGGGTAAACGCGGTGAAGGTAGTGACCAGCGTGAGTGAGGCGAAGGCGACGCGAATTCCAATTGACTTGTTCATAAGAGTGTCCTAATAATATCGCTTGCGCGAAGATTACTAAATGCCTCCTGTGCTTTTATCCGTGGGTGAGATTCTGTGGGATCAGTATCCAGGGTACCGGCTGTTGGGCGGCGCGCCGTTTAATTTGGCCGCGCATGCGGCGCGGTTGGGATTTGCATCGTATTTCATCAGCGCGTTGGGGAAGGACGCGGCCGGAGATGAGGCCATGGCGCGGGCGGAGGCGCTGGGCGTCGATATGACGTACACGCGGCGTCATCCGCGGTGGCCTACGGGCATCGTCGATGTCACGCTCGACGATCCGGCGCATCCTTCCTACCACTTACGCCGGCCCGCGGCCTGGGAGGAACCGGAGATTTCGGACTGCCAGGCGGCAGAGTTGCGGGCGCTGCGGCCTGCCTGGCTTGTCTGCGGCACACTGCAGCAGACTTGCCCGATGGCCCGCCAGGCGCTTCTGTCGCTGAGCGGTATTCCGCTGTTCTACGATGTCAATTTACGTTCCGGGTTTGAAGATCCAGCGACTGTGGATGCGTTGTTGCGAGCGGCCGCCATCGTCAAGTGCAATGGCGCGGAACTCGCCTGGCTCGCACGCGAGCTAACACTCCATGGCGACCCGGCGGAGGCGCTTCTGCGGCGTTACCCGCTCACCGCGCTCTGCATCACTCTGGGAGCGGATGGCTGCCGCATTCACGCCAATGGAGAGGCTGTTTTCGAACGCCCGCCGGCTATCTCGGCCATTGACGCAGTGGGCGCGGGCGACGCGTTTTCCGCGGCGCTGCTCCACGGGTTCACCCAGCAATGGCCGCTGCGCCGGACGGCGCGCTTTGCCAACGCGCTGGGCTCCCTGGTGGCATCGCGGCGCGGGGCGATTCCGGATTGGACGCTCGACGAACTCTTGCCGCTCAACACCGGTTAGGGCGTAACTGCTCAGATAAGCGATCCCATTGCAATCGAGCGCCAGTGAAACGACGGGGTGGACATTGAACGTCCCGGCGCGGATTTATTGAAACGACACTTCCACCGCGTTTGACGCAACGCCGTCGGCCGTGATGACAATCTGCTGATTCCGCTTGCCCGCCAACGCGGCTGGCAGTGGCCCTATATTGATCTGCTCGATGCCCGGCAGCTCCGCCAGTCTTGCGATGGCCAGGATTGGCACGGCGAATCCGCCGATCGTGACCTCGCGAACCGAATCCGAAATCGCGAAACCCGTCCCATAAAGCGAAAGGTAGACCGATCCGGCGAAGGGAATCGCACTAGGGACGTAGGTTTTCGTGGCCGGATCCAGGATATAGGCGGGTTGAACAACTCGTCCTTGCGGTCCGTCAACAGTGGCGATAACGGCACCGACGCCCTCGCCATCGCCATCCGCGGAGAAAAGACCGGGCGAGACATCGTTGACGCGAAAATCGCGTGTCTGTCTTGCGCCCCCAGGGCCATCCACCGTCAGCCGGGCCGGCCCGATTCCGGTTTGGCTCGGCACCTGGAAAGTCACGGTTTCGGGACTGGAGCCGGTGATTGCGGCCGCTCGCGTAACGCCGCCGGCATCGGTGACGCTCACCGCGCCCGGCGTGCCGCTGGCAACGGCCAGTGCCCCCGGGGCCAGTACTCCCTGGACCATGCTCGCGGCATTCCGAACCGTCGGGGCGATTCCGCTAAACTCGGTTCCGGCCAGTTGCGGCGCATCGGAGGGAAATCGATTGGCGCGAAAAGTGAAGCCGCCCGCTTCGCCCGCGCCGAGATTCAAAGTCCAAACGATCTCCTTTTCCGGCGTCACTTCCACAACGCGATTCGCATTGGAAAGGCAGAGAATCGTATTCCCGTTTCGAAGGCGTTGGGTCCCCCCGGCGGTTTGCGTGATGAAGTTCGGCCCCGCCGTGGCGCCGAATGTCCAGACCGGATTAACCGGGCCGAAACGCCCGTTCTCCTCCAGCCGGTAGCCGCCGCTCAAGTCCATCGGCGGCGCGAGTTCATCGGCGGAGGAATATCCGCGCCCGATGCCATTGTTGAACACCAGGATATTCCCTGCGCCGGGCAGATCAGCGGCAATCCACTGCGCGTCATGCTGGTTGAATAGCTTCTGGTCAGCGGGCGTTCCTGCGCCATACGCCCGGGGATTTCCCCACCGGTAGAGAATGTCGCCGCCGCGGCGATACCGCCCGCCTTGGCGGGAGGCAGCTTCCTCAGTGGTGGTTGAATGGTCGATCACCCAGATCTCGCTCCAAGCGCGGGAACTCAGGATGATCTGGTCCAGCTTCTCGTTATAGGAAACTGAATTCAAATGCAGCCAATCGGCATTGGATCCCACGTTCGGGTTGCTGCCGGTGAAATTGATGTCCAAGCGGCGCGCATTGCCGGCGGCATCGTCTTTTTGGGCCAAGTGGTCCCAGACGCGCCACTGCCAGACGATAACGCCCCCCGTTGGCGGCTCCGGCCGTACTTCAAAAATCATCTCAGACCAGATTCCTTCCGGCGGAATGGCTGCGGGAGCGCGCCCGGCCGCCAACGCCTCCTCCGCCGATTGCAGCTCCCAGGCGATCATCAGAATGTTGCCGTTTGGCAGCGCTTCGACGTCGTGATGCTGTAAGTACTTTTCCGGCGAAGGCAATGTGTATTTCCAGAGCAGCGTCCCATCCCAGGAACGCTTCTCCACCAGTCCGCCCGCGCCGCGCCCCTGGAAGTAAGTGGTGTTATACCTGAGCTATGCACAGCTTCGTGCCCGCGTTTGCGGGCGGAAATGCGGTGAACCATTTGGTGACCTCGAGAACATGGGGTAAAACAGTAGTGCCGCGAAGATTTCAGCTTCGCGGACCGGCCCCAAGGAGGTCACCCAAATGGTTACAGACGAAAAACAGGATAGCGCCAAAACCCCTGTAAAACAAGGCTTT
>SHUN01000135.1 GCA_009697495.1 Bryobacterales bacterium
AGTAACTTCGACGCTGGGCTTGGCGGGATCGGTGTTTCGGCAGCGGAGGTGAAGTTACAACAATCGAACTGACTTACTCAATTACCGGTCGCGGCAACCGAGCAGAATCAGAGCTCGGGCGCTGATCCTGTGCATAATTCAGGTACAACCGCACCATCAACGGTTTTGACAACAGCACTCCCAGCTCAATTTCAGCCAGGGCGATAGCGGCTTACACCGCCAGTCCGATCACCGAAGTTCCCGCCGCCCAGTTCAAAGTGAATGGCGGTCCGTTGTACGCCAGCTCCTCGAACAAAGGAATCTACTCCACCCCGAAGGCGAACTTCTCTCCGCGGATCGGTTTTGCCTGGACGCCCGGATTTATCGACAAGACGGTCATTCGCGGCGGCGTCGGGATCTTCTATTTCCCCTACGGGATCATCGGCAACCAGGCGCCCGGCTTCAGCCAGAGCACCCCGCTTGTCGCCAGCAACGACGGCTTCCGGACGGCCTCGGCAACGCTCGCCAACCCGTTCCCGAATGGTGTCCTCACCGCCACCGGTTCCACTCTCGGCCTGGCTACGAACCTGGGCCGGAACATCACCTTCTACAATCCCACTCCCAAATATCCCTATTCAACGCGTTGGACGTTGACCCTGCAGCGCGAAGTGTTCCCGAACGTTCTTCTCGAACTCGGCTACATCGGCAACAAGACCGTTAAAATGCCGGTGGATAAAAACCTGAACGGTACACCCGTCCAGTTCCTGTCCACTTCCCCCGCCCGCGATCAGGTGGCTATCGACCGCCTTTCGCAGAATGTCGCCAATCCCTTTGTCGGCCTGCTACCCGGGAGCACCATCAATGGCGGCGTCGTGCCCCGCAGCCAACTTCTCGGCGCGTTTCCGCAGTACGCCGGCGCCAACGGCGTACAGGAACAGCAACTGAACGATGGCTCCTCGCATTTCCATGCCTTCGACGCGCGTATCGAAAAGCGTTTCTCGCACGGCTTCCTGATGTTGGTGAATGTCCAGTATTCGAAGCTCCTGGAAAAGCGCAGCCGGTTGAATGATCTCGACCCGTTCCTGGAAAAGCGGATCGCCGCCGAGGACCGCCCCTATCGCCTGGTTTGGAGCGGCACCTACGATCTGCCGTTCGGCCGCGGCAAGGCGTTCATGAAAGGCGCCAACCGCTTCGTCAACTACGCCGTCGGCGACTGGAATGTGAACCTGATCACCACTCTCACCACCGGCACGGCGCTCGGTTGGGGAAACATCATCTATCTCGGCGGACCGCTGAATTTGAATCCGCACGGCGTGGATGGCGCGTTCGATGTTAACCAGTTCAATCGCGTGCCCGCGCAGCAGCTCGCCGCCAACCGCCGCACCTTTCCTACCCGCTTCGCCGACCTCCGCCAGGACAGCGTCAAGCAGATCGATTTCTCCATCATCAAGGGAATGCGCATCACCGAGAAGGTGAAGCTGACCTACCGCTGCGAGTTCTTTAACTCCACCAACCGGGCGATCTTCAACGGCCCGGATCTGAATCCCACGTCTTCGACCTTTGGCCGGATTCTGGGTCAGGCCAATACACCGCGCCGGATTCAGATGGCCTTGCGGCTGGTGTTTTAACGATACGTCTTGTCGTCAACCTTCTCCAGGTCCACATTATTGCCGAATACGCCAAGCGTCACAATGGCAAACGTGAAAACGGTGTTGCCAGTCTCCACATGGCCTCCAAAGGCTTTCTCGCCGTTGGTCAGCGTCATGTGGGCGTGCAGGCGGCCGTTGATCACATAGCCGTTAACGCTGATGATGTCGGCAGGCTCCGTCGGGTTCTTCAGGAAGATATTCTTTGAAGGAAACGTCCGGTTGTTCACCGAGTGAATGTGATAGTTTCGCACCGATCCGATACCGGAAAGAATAACGGCGTTCTTGATCTTATGGTCCTTCACCATCTTCTCCATCCCGCCGAGCAGGTCGGCTTCGTATTTGAATCGCAGCACGACGACGCGTTCAAAATTGCCGGAGATGGCATAGACGTCAGGAACATCGGCGCTGTTGGCCTTTGCGTCCTGTTCCGGCGTCGTTGCCTTGGTGATCTCGGTGCGTGTGGTCTGTGCCCACAACCCGGCCGCGGCGAGGGTTGAAAGGCAGAAGAGTCCCAGGGTTAATTGCATGAATGCTCCTTAGCGAGGCGCGAACTTCTGCACGCGCCAGTTTTTGATTGCAGCGGCGTAGATGCTGCCGCTGGGCCCGATGGCCATGTGGTGAACGAAATCGAGTTGACCGGGGAGTTTGCCGGAACTGCCCAGCAACGCCCAGAATTTCCCCGTTTTGGTTGAGTTTCAGAATCCGGTTATTGTGCCCATCGCACATGTAGATGAACTCATCGGGAGTGATCACAATGCCCCACGGCGAGCCGACGTCTTTCCATTGCGTGATGAATTTTCCGTTGGCGTCGAAGATCTGCATCCGGCCCAGCGGATCCATTTTGACCACCACGTGCCCCTGATCGTCGGCGGCCCACAGGTTCCCTTCCAGATCGAAGCGGAGGCCGTGCGGCCGCGCGAAGGTGCCGTCGCCCCAGGAGCGGACGACGTTGCCTGCCTTGCCGAACTCGATAATGGAATGCTTTCCGCGATGGAAAACGAACACATGTTCCTGCGGGTCGACAGCTACGCCGGGTGTCTCCTCAAACGTCCCACCGGTGGGCAGCCGGGGCCAATCGGGGTCAACCAGGTATGGCAGTCCAGGCCACTTGGCTTGAGCCAGCGCGCCGGCGCCAATCGCGGCGACGGCCCCGACGGAGGCGAATAGAGGGCGTTCCGTCAGGTTCACGGCATTTACCAAATTACTTTCAGCGCGAGTTGGACCACGCGCCCGTCGTTGGCACCCGTGATTCGTCCGTAGCCGCCGGAAGAGACCAGCGTATTCGGGGCCGAGAAGTTCACCTGGTTGAAGACGTTGAAGAACTCGCCTCGCAATTGGACTCGCACGGGCTCGCGGACGATGAAGTCCTTCATGAGCGTAAAGTCGGTGTTGGCAAACGCCGGGCCATTGATGATGTTGCGGCCGGAGTTGCCGTAGATGCCGCGTGGCAGAGTCGCGACGGGGACAAACGCCGCCGTATTGAAGAACTGGCTGACCATGTCCGCGCGGCTGGAGTGCGTTCGCGTAACGTCATCGTAAGTCATGCCGTTGACGAGTTGGGCGCGCTGGAGATTCTGTTGACCGGTTCCGTCCAGAGCCACATCCACACCCATCGTGATGTTCAGCGGAGCGCCGGTTTGCACGGAGTGAAACACGCCGAGGCTCCAATTGGCCAGCACATGCCGGGCGGCCACATTTTCAAAGCGCAGATCGGGGCTCCACAGCCAGCTAACCGCGACAACGTGGCAGCGGTCGAAGTTGCCGCGGCCCTTCTCGTCGCGCAGGTTAAATGGATTCCCCACACCCGGCGTCAGGCCCGGTTGCGGCGCGTTGACGTTGTCCACCTGTTTGCCGAAAACGTAGGAGCCGTTGAACGAGAAGCCCTGGCTGAACCGCTTCTCCACGCGGAACTGCCCGCTGTGATAGCCGGATCTATAATCGTTGGCGAGGATGCGGGACTGTGTATTAAACAGCCCGATGGTTTGCGGGTACCGGACACGGTTGTTGATGTTGGCGGCCGACGGCGCTAGGCCGGTGATCGGGTCTGTCTTGAAGACGGCCGGGTTCCAATGGCGGTGGCCTTCCAGCTTCTGGGAGAGCTTTCCGGCGTAGCCCACGGAAACGACAAGACTGGAGCGAAATTGGCGTTCAATATTGAGGTTCATCGATTGTGTATACGGCACAACCAGACGGACTTCGGTGGTGACCAGATTGGCCGGAAGCGGGAAATCGCAGGCCACGCCGGGCCGGGCGGCGATGGGCCGGCAGCCGAACTTCCCGGAAAGCACACCCGCTGGCGGCAGGGGGAGATTCAGCGATCGATACGGCGCGTCGATTTGCCCTTGGCGTAGAACATCGGTGCCGGCGAACGGCGCTTCTGAAGTATGGACGACGGAGGCGCTCAGTTGATCGAAGAAGACGCCGTAGCCGCCGCGAACGCTGGTCTTGCCGTTGCCGAAGACGTCCCAGGCGAAGCCAACCCTGGGTCCAATGTTATTGCGGTCATCGAAGCTCAACTTGCCATTGGAGGGCAGTCCCGGATCGCCAGGGAACAGCACGAACGGCAGGGCGTCCGTCTTCACGGTGGAGCGCAAAGCCAGGTTGGGAACGTCGGTCACCGTATGCCGCCCGTACTTCTGATCCCAGGCGAGATACGGCTCCCAGCGCGCGCCAAACGTAAGTGTGAAGCGGGGCACGATCTTGAACTCGTCCTGCACAAAGAAGAAGTGCTTCCAACTGACAGGGTCGCTGCCGGGTTGTCCGAAAGTGACGTTGACCTGATCGAATCGGCCGAGCAGGAAATCGGCCATGGGATTGCCGGAGCCGATGCCGGTGAACGTCGCGCTTCTTGACTGCGTGTACTGATTATTGAGCGTCCAGGTTACTTTATGCATTTCGTAGCCGAATTTGATGGTGTGACGGCCTTTGATCCAGCTCATGGAGTCGCGGAAATGCCAGTTGCGGTAGTCCTGTCCGTTGGGATTCACCGGGGCCAGGTTAAAGCGGCCTTGTACGTTGATGGAAACGCCCTCACCGTTAATACCCGGCGGGAGGCTGATTCCCATCGTGTCCGGATGCACGTTTTCACGGGCCAGGTCGAGCGAGGTAACTCGCATGTAATCGAAGGTGGCCTGATTGAGCAGCGTGGGGCTGAGCGTATAGGTGCTGGAGACGGAGAAGTTATTGTTATTGACCGTCCGGTCGCCGGTATTGAAGGGCAGTATGTTGCCGGCGGTGAAAAGCTGTGAGTAGTTATCCCGATGGAAGTGCCCGAAGATCGAGTGCTTCGAGGTCTGCAGGAAGTCGACACGGCTCATGAAAGAGTAGTTCCCCGATGGCGTGGGGAATTGCGCGACGAACGTTCCAGTGGCTGAGCGCGGAATGTATTTGCTGAGGATGGTTTGGGCGGCGTTGCTGATGCAGCCGCGAGCGACAATATTGGCGGCGACACAGGGCGCGCCCGTTGGGTCGGTCATGGCGCGGCCGGTAAGAGGGTCGTTGATATTGCGGAGCGCGGCGCCGCCGGTGAAGATACCGGAGCGCTCGGCGTCCGTGGGCACCAGCGCCTGCGTGGAGCCGGTTTCCGGACGGTTCCAGAGCTTCTGATAATAGCCAAAGGCGAACAGCTTGTCTTTGCGGATGGGGCCGCCTGCGGCCGCGCCGGCCTGGTTCTGCCGGCTCGTCGGACGCCGAGGCTGGAAGAAGCTGCGCGCGTTCAGTTTTTCATTGCGCAAAAACTCCCAGGCGCTGCCGTGGAACTGGTTGGTGCCGGCCTTGGAAGTGATGCTCACCTGGCTGCCGGAATTATTGCCGTACTCCGAAGTAAAGTTATGCGTCTGGATACGAATTTCCTGCACGGCGTCCGGGGGAGGGAAGTTGAGGCCGGTGGTTTGGCCGAAGTGGGTGAAGTTGGCGCCGTTGAAGGTGAAGTTATTATCGGCCGAACGGCCGCCGTTGACGCTCATGTTCGGGCCCGCGCGCGTATTCCCCATCTCCTGCGGCGCGTTCACATTCAGAACGCCGGGGAGGATCCGCGCCAGCGACATCACGTTGCGGCCGTTCAGTGGAAGGTCCTGTACGCGACGGTCGTCGACCAGGCCGGAGAGCGTCTGGCTCGTCGTGTTGACCAGCGTCGCCGTGCTGTTGACAGTAACCTCGGCCTGCACCGAACCGACTTTGAGGGCAAAGTCGACACGTAGATTTTCCGCGAGCGAAAGGCGCACGCCGTGCTGGACTTGCCGCTCAAAGCCATCGGCGGCCGTGGTGATGTCGTAGGACCCGGATGGAATCGCGAGGATATTGAAGAATCCGGTGCCATCGGTGATCGAGTTTCGCGTCAACTGTTGTTCCGCTGAACGGGCCGTCACCGCGGCTCCGGGGATCGCGGCGCCGGAAGGATCGCGGACGAAGCCGCTGATACTACCCGATACCTGGGCGAAACAGAAGGGAGCGAAAACGGCCGCGGCCGCTATCTGAAACAGCGAGCGTAGATGCATGAAAAGTCTCTCCGTGGAAGGCTATGCGGTCAACTGCGGAATCAGCTCTCCGTGAACATCGGTGAGCCGCATTTGGCGGCCATTGAAGTAATACGTCAACCGCTTGTGATTCAAGCCGAGCAGATGAAGGATTGTGGCATGGACATCGTGATAGGACACCGGTTGTTCGGTGGCTTTATACCCGAAGTCGTCGGTGGCGCCAATCACTTGTCCCCCGCGGATTCCGGCGCCGGCCATCCAGAACGACATCGCCCCAGGGTTGTGATCGCGGCCGAGCCCTTTTTGGGAAATGGGCATGCGGCCGAATTCGGAGTGCCAGATCACCAGCGTGTCGTCGAGAAGGCCGCGCTGTTTCAAATCGCGGATCAGGCCGGCGATGGGAAGGTCAATTTCCCTCGCGTGGGCACCGTGGTTTTCAGCGAGGTTGGAATGGGCGTCCCAATCGTCGATGTCGGTGCGGGCCTTGGCTCCGTTGAACAACTGCACGAACCGCACGCCGCGTTCCACCAGACGCCGGGCCAGCAGACACTGGCGGCCGAAGGGTTCGGTGATGGCGTTGTCGAGGCCGTAGAGTTTCTTCGTGGCCTCGGATTCCTTATTGAGGTCCACCGCCTCCGGCGCGCAGGCCTGCATGTGATATGCGAGTTCGTAGGAGGCAATGCGGGCTGCGAGTTCACTGCTGCCGGGGTAGAGCGCGGCGTGCTGCCCGTTCAACCGGGCGAGGTGATCGAGACGGGCCCGCTGCTGCGCGCCGGAGACTCCTTCGGGCGGGCGGAGGTCGAGAATAGGGTCGCCGGTGGGGCGAAACACCGTGCCCTGGTAAGCCGCCGGGAGGTAGCCGCTGTTCCAGTTGGAAACGCCCGCATTGGGTCCGCCGCGCGGATCGTGAATGACGACGTAGCCGGGCAGATTCTGGTTCTCGCTTCCGAGCCCGTAAGTGACCCAGGAGCCGACACTCGGATTGCCCATCAGCAGCGAACCGGTATTCCATTCGTAGTGAGCCAGCACATGGTCGTTTGACTTTCCATAACCCGACCGGATGAGCGCGACCTCGTCAATAATGGACCCCATGTGCGGGAAAAGATCGGAGACCTCGATGCCGCTCTGGCCGTACTTCTTGAACGAGTACGGGCTGCCCATCAAAGGGCCGGGATAGCCCTGGCGAACAACGATATCGCCAAAGCCGCTCAGCGGTTTTCCGTGGTGCTTTTGGATCATCGGCTTCGGGTCGAAGGTGTCGATGTGGCTGACGCCGCCGGTCATGAAAAGCGAAATAATCGACTTGGCGCGGGGTTTGAAATGAGGCTTCTTAGCGGCCGCGAG
>SHUN01000136.1 GCA_009697495.1 Bryobacterales bacterium
GCTGGTGTCGATCGACTACCGGTTGGCGCCGGAGACGCCGCTGCCGGAAATTATCGGGGACGTGGAGGATGCGTTTGCCTGGGTGCGCGATGAGGGTCGGCGGCTGTTCCGCGCGGATACGGGGAGGATTGCGGTGGCGGGCGGGTCTGCGGGCGGGTACTTGACGTTGATGACGGGATATCGGGTGAAGCCGCGGCCGGCGGCCCTGTTATCGCTGTGGGGATACGGGGACCTGATCGGGGACTGGTACAGCACGCCGAGTCCTCATGCGCGGCACCACACGAGCAGGATGACGAAAGAGGAAGCGTACGCGCAGGTGAGCGGGGCGGCGGTTTCGGACGCGCGGGACCGAAAGGGCGACGGGGGCGGATTCTATCAATACTGCCGGCAGACCGGGACGTGGCCGAAGGCGGTGTCGGGTTGGGACCCGAAGCGGGAAGGGTCGCGGTTTTTCGCGTATATGCCGGTGAAGAATGTGACGCGGGAGTATCCGCCAACGTTTATGATTCACGGAACGGCGGATACGGATGTTCCGCATGAACAGTCGGTGATGATGGCGGCGGAGATGAAAAAGCAGGGCGTACGGCATGAGTTGGTTTCGGTGACGGGGGCGGAGCATGGGCTGGCCGGCGGGGACGCGAAGATCGTTGAGGCGGCGTATGCGCGCGGGTTTGCTTTCGTGGACAAGGGGATGGAGGTATGACGACCGTGCAGGGTTTCGCGGACGCCGAGCGCGAACTGCGGCGGCTCCTGGCGGCGCATGGCGTTACGGTAGAGCTGGAGCGGGAGGAGTACGAGTGCAGCCAAATCCATTCGCCGGCGCAATGGAAGATGAGCGGGCCTTTGACGGTGTTGGTGTCGGAATTGCTGCCGTTGCTGGAGTACTTGGCCGCGGGCACGGAGGAGAAGGTGCGGCGGGCGATGGATGAGGGGCGGGATGAGATTTGCCTGCGATGGATTTCTCTGCAGTCCGGGCCGGATTTTTCGTGTTAGCGGGCGAGTCCCTTATAATGTGAAGTTCATGGAGATAACGAGTGACATTTGAGCAGGGATTCGCGGAGGCGGAACGGGCGGCGAGCGCGGCGGGCAAAGTGGTTGGGGCGCTGGCCGGGGCGGTGAAGCAGTTAGAAAAAGCATCCGCGGAGGGCGACCTTTTCAAAATGCGAAAAGCCTCCGAGCGGCTGGCGGCGATTATCGAATCGGCGAGGCAGGACGTAGTGAATGCCCGATCGGCGTGGCCATTTAGCGCGGAGGAAGAAGAGACGTATCTTCGGGAGTCCTATGCCGCCGAGGTGATTGCAACGGCGAAGGCGGAGAACTTGCAGATACAGCGGCGGGACGAGGGGCTGATTCTGTTTCCGTCGATTCTGCGGATTCTCGCGGCGGAGCGCGCGGTGAAGATTAACCGGAAGAAGGCGACGGGAATTCGGCCTTCCCGCGTGGTGAAGGCGCTGCGGGACATCCAGGCGCGGAAGCAGAAGGGGACGCCGGAGAATCTGCTGGAAGTGCTGCATCGGGCGTACCGGCTTGTGGCGGGAAATGAGTATGGCAAGACGGTCACGCTAGTGAGCATTTACGATGCTTTGACGATGCTCCCCGGGTCCACAGTGAGTTACGATCCGACGGACTTTGTCCGGGATTTGTTCTTGCTTGACCGGAGCGGGGTGACGCGGACGAAGTCCGGCACCGCGTATTCATTACCCGCCAGCACGGGGACGAAGTCGAGCAAAGGGACTTATTCTTTTACGGCTCCGGACGGAGAGACCGTGAGTTATTATGGAATCCGATTCAGCGAGGCGTCAGAATGACTGCGACAATTCAGCCGGCGGAATGGCTTCGTCATATTGACAGAGAGTATTTGTCGACCTACATACGCGGCGGCGGAACGGCGATCAAATTCGCGGTTCCCATGGAAGACGGCCTGCGCGCCGATCTCTTCGCCGGGCTGGCCGCGATCGGGAACCGGGCGGGTTATCTGGCTGTCAACATTAACGCCGCCGAGACGAAGGTCCACATGGTGGATGAGCTGTTTTTCCGCACGGCGGAACAGATCCCGTGGACGAAGCTGAGCCGCATGGCGATCGCAAAGATTGCTGCTGAAGCGGGCTATAGCTGGGCCGACAACGGGGACGAGCCGCTCTATGGGCGTCTGGCGGAAGAGAATCGGTTGGAGCCGCAGTTGTTACTTATAGAGATGAAGCAGGCGATCTGGAAGAAAGTCTTCAAGCAGCGAAATCTATCCAAAGATTTTCGCGTCGCGATGACTCATCTTTGCATTGCCGAACTTACCGGCGGTCCAGACGGGGCTACGGCGATTCAGGCGCTGACCGATTGGCTGACAGGCCGTAACCGGGCGGTGAGCGCGGTGAAGCCGTTTCAAATTTTTCGAAAAATCAACCGGGCGACGGGCCGCCATTTTTATGAATCGCTGGCGAACTGGGTCCGGTTCGCGGGTTATCCGGGGATGGTGATTCTGTTGGACGCGCAACGCGTGACGCTGGCCCGGAATCCTCGGGATAACGGCCTGTTTTATAGCAAAGCGGCGGTGATGGATAGTTATGAAGTGTTGCGTCAGTTTATTGACGCGGCTGATCGATTGAACGGTTGTTTGCTGACAGTGGTTCCCGATATCGCGTTTTTGGAAGCCGAGACGCACGGGCGCGGGATCGGCGCTTATGCTGCGTTGAAATTCAGGGTGTTTGATGAAGTTCGAGATAAGCGGCTGGTAAATCCGATGGCGTCATTGGCGAGAATTTCGGCCAGCGAGCGGGGAGTGTAATCGATATGGGCACCGGTTATCAGGCAATCGACTATCAGCGGGCATTGGAAGCGCTTCGGAGCGGAGTTCCGAATCGAGACGCCGTCAACATGCTGGGCAGCACGCAGCGGAACGCCGAGGCCCTGTTCCTGGAGAGGCTGGCGACGGTGGCGACGGCGGCCCAGGAGGGGAAGCAGGTACAGGGGCTGCTGCTTGAAGGCGGATTTGGCGCGGGGAAGTCCCATTTACTCGACTATTTTGAACATGCGGCGGTGGCGGAGAACTTTGTTTGTAGCCGCGTGGTGATCAGTAAAGAGACGCCGTTGTTCGATCCCGCGAAAATGTTTATTTCGGCGATTGAGGGGGCCGTTGTTCCCAGCTTGAGCGGGGAGGCCGTGCGGGAAATCGCGTTGCGCCTGCAGCCGAATACGCGAAAATACGCCGAGTTTTTCGAATGGGCGAATGGTCCGGCGAGCGGGCTGAGCGACCTGTTCAAGTCCACGATTCTGCTGCACGACAAACTTGGCAACGATCCGGAAATGGTGGAGGACATCCGGAATTTCTGGTCGGGCGAGCGGATCGCCGTGAGCCGGGTGAGGCAGGGGTTGAAGCAGATCGGCTGCGCGGAAGAGTATACGCTCAAAACGGTCAAGATCAAGGATTTGGCGATTCAGCGATTTCTGTTTGCGGCGCGAATGATATTGGCGGCGGGTTACAGCGGCTGGGTGTTATTGATTGATGAGGTGGAACTGGCGGGACGATACAGCCTGCTGCAGAGAGGCCGGTCGTACGCCGAACTGGCGCGCTGGATGGGGCGCATAGAAGGGGAGGCTTGTCCGGGCATCACCGCGGTGGCGGCGATAACGGATGATTTTAGCGCCGCCGTGTTGGAGGGAAAGCGCGACAAGGTGATGGTTGGGACGAGGTTCCGGGCGAAGGGGACGGATGAATATACGACCCTGGCCGGACGCGCTGAGACGGGAATGCGGCTCATCGAGCGGGAGGCGTTGTCGCTACAGAAGCCCGACGAGGCCACACTGGCGCATACCTATCAACGGCTGAAAGAGATGCACGCGAAGGCCTACGGTTGGGATCCGCCGGAAATTCCCACGGCAGCGGGCACTATGAGCCGGAGTATGCGCTCCTACGTGCGGCGGTGGGTGAACGAGTGGGATCTACGCCGGCTGTATCCAGGGGCGGAGCTTTCAACGGAAGTGGAGGAGGAAATTCGGCCGAGTTACGAAGAAGACGACACGTTGGAACGGGCTGCTTCGGAACCGGCGCTGATTGAATAAACTCTTGCGCCGATTATGACGGTTATGTTACACAAGACGAATAGTGCTTTTTCGGAGCGTAGTGGCGGCTGGCGTGGCGAGCGCGATGGCGTTCGGGGCCGAGGTGTATTCCTGGCACAGCTTTGACACGCCGGTGATCACGAATTCGCGGTTTGAATTGGCGGTGAACCAGCGGACGCGGTCGCGGCATGAGTTGCACTACTTGGACCAGGTTCGAGGCGGGGCAATCCTTCGCTGGAACGCGGCGGAGCGGTTCACGCCGTTCGTGGGAGCGTATTTGCAACCGCAGCAGATACGGCCGGGGGATTGGACGGAGGGGCGGCGAGTTTTTGGCGGCGTGGAAGTGCCGTTCCGGTTTCGCGGTTCGCTGGCGCTGACGACCCGAGTGGCCGCGGAGCGCCACATCGCAACCGGGAGGCCGGACTACAACCGGTACCGAAGCTATGAGCGATTGGTAATTGGGCGCGGACGATTCTCGCCGTATTTGCAGAACGAATGGCTGGCGGTGCGGCAGGGCTTTCATTCGGTGCGCAACTCGGGCGGGTTGCGGATGCGGGTGACGGGACAATTGACGGTGGAAGCCGGGTATTTGTTTGATTTTCGGAGGACGGCCTGGGGCGGCAACCGGCAGGCGATTGTGACGGCGGTGAAGTGGCAACGCCGGGAACGGTGAGTGGGCGAACCGGCCGTTGACGATGGCGGCTATTTGCCCGCCGCGGAACTCGCGGCCGTGGAACGAGCGCCGACCACAACATCGCCCGGCTTCAAAGTTCCCCCTGCTCCTCAGCTTCGAAGCGCCGCAATGCCGCCGAAGTCGCATCGGCGAGATCTTCGTCCGTCCACGAGTCGGACCACTGGACGGCGCGCCCTCCCGCAAGATCAGCTAATTGGCGCGCCCAGTTAAGCACCTTCCCGGCTTCATCCGGCGGGAGTGCTCGAACCACACCGATCAGAGATTCTTCCTGCGCTGTGAGTACCACACCCCTACGTCAGCCGCCAAACGAATTGGCCGTTGACGATGGCGGCGACTTGCCCGCCGCGGAACTCGCGGCCGTGGAACGGGGTGTTGCGGCTCTTGGATTGAGACTTGTTGATGTCAAACGTCCATGCGCGGTCTGTATCGAAAATCGTGATATCGGCGACAGCGCCGGCGACAAGCCTTCCCTTGCCAAGCTTCAGAATACGGTCCGGATTGACCGTGAACATTTCGATCATGCGCATCAGCGAAACGCGGCCCTTGTGGACCAGTTGTTCCAGAGAGAGACCGATGGCCGTTTCCAGGCCGGTGATGCCGAACGGGCAGCGCTCGAACTCTTGCATTTTCTCTGAGCCGGGGTGGGGAGCGTGGTCGGTGGCGATGACATCGATCGCGCCGTTCGCCAAGCCTTCGGTCACCGCTTCCACGTCGAAGCAGGAGCGCAGCGGCGGCTTCATTTTGAAGTTGCTGTCGTAGGGGAGGATGTCGGTGTCGGCAAGCGTGAAGTGATGGGGGCAAACTTCGGTTGTGACATCCAGGCCGCGAGCCTTGGCGTAGCGCACCATTTCCACGGAATGGCGCGCGGAAATGTGGGCGACATGATACTTGGCGCCGGTCACTTCGGCGAGCAGAATATCGCGGGCGACCATGACATCCTCGCTGCAAGCCGGGATGCCGCGGAGGCCCATGCGGACGCTTTCAAACCCTTCGTGCATGTCGCCGCCGGCGGAGAGATTCAGATCTTCGCAATGGTTAATGACGGGCAGTCCGAACGCCTTGGCGCTTTCCATGGCGCGGCGCATGACACGGGCGTTCATGACGGGCCGGCCATCGTCGGAGATGGCCACGATACCGGCTTGCTTCATGGCGCCGATGGCGGCGAGTTCCTCGCCCAGGCTGCCCTTGGTGATCGCTCCGATGGGGTAGACATTGACCGGCGAGAGACGGCGGGCGCGTTCGATGATGTAGGTGGTGACGACGGGCGAGTCATTCACAGGACTGGTGTTGGGCATGCAGCAGACGGTAGTGAAACCGCCGGCGGCGGCGGCGCGGCCTCCGGATTCGATGGTCTCGGAATGCTCCATGCCGGGCTCGCGGAGATGCACGTGCATATCGATAAAGCCAGGGGCGACGATCATGCCGGTAGCGTCAAAGATTTCAGCGCCGGTGGTGTCGAGAGCGATCCCGATGGCGGCGATTTTGCCATCCGCAATCAACACGTCGGCGATGGCGTCGTGACCGCTTGCCGGATCCATGACGCGGCCATTCTTGATGCAAATGCGGATCACGCTGCTTGTACTCCCATTACTTTTTCCAACACGGCCATGCGGACCGCCACGCCATTTTCCACTTGGTTCAAGATTACCGATCGCTTCGAATCGGCGACTTCACTGGAGATTTCCCGGCCGCGGTTAATCGGGCCGGGGTGCATGACGATCGTGTCCTGACGGGTGAGAGTGAGGTGCTCCGGGCGGAGGCCGTAGAAGCGAAAATAATCACCGGGCGGGAAGGGCGTTTCGTGCTGCCGCTCCAATTGGACGCGGAGCATCATAATGACGTCGGCGCCGTCAATGGCTTCGCGGATATCGTGAGTTAGAACCACGCCTGGGGCGAGTTTGGCGAGATCCGGGGGGAGCATGGGGGCGGGACCGCAGAGGACGATTTGCGCGCCGAATTTGGAAAGCAGATGGACGTTGGAACGGGCGACGCGGCTGTGGATGATGTCGCCGATGATGGCAACGCGGAGGCCTTCCAGCGCAGGTTTGTGATCGAGGATGGTCAGCGCGTCGAGCAGTGCCTGGGTGGGATGTTCGTGCATGCCATCACCGGCGTTAATTATTGGCGTGTCGAGATGGCGGGCGAGGAAATGGGGCGCGCCGCTGGCGGAGTGGCGCATCACGATCGCGTGGCAACGCATGGCCGCCAAAGTGTTGAGCGTGTCAACGAGGGACTCGCCTTTGGTGACGCTGGAGGCCGAAGAGGCGATGGAGATCGTATCGGCGCCAAGACGCTTGGCGGCAATTTCAAAGCTCGTGCGCGTACGCGTGGAGTTCTCGAAAAAGAGATTGACGAGCAATTTGCCGCGCAGCGTATCCAATTTTTTGAAGTTGCTGGCGCCGTGAGACTGGAATGCTTTCGCGCGGTGCAGGTAGGACTCAATTTCAGCGCGATCGAGTCCTTCGATACCGAGGAGACCGGGACCCATTGCGGGGCTCAGTCCTCGACCTTTTCGACGAGTAACACTTTTTCAGTCTGGTCGATTTCGTTGAACTTCACTTCGATGATTTCGTTGGCGGCGGTTTGGATTTTGCGGCCGATGTAGCGCGCTTCAATGGGCAGTTCGCGCCAGCCGCGATCGATGAGGACGAGCAGTTGAACGCGCGCCGGGCGGCCGTGCTCGAAGAGAGC
>SHUN01000137.1 GCA_009697495.1 Bryobacterales bacterium
GGCATTGAAAACACGCATCGGAAAGGATCGGCCGCACATCGCGCTGAAAATCAACCGCGAGCAAAGGCGTCGCCAAGGCTATCAACAATACACTTCGCATGACGGACACTATTGTATCGCCGCCCGCCGTTCAATAATGAAATTGTCGGATGCTCTTCTCCATCATCGTCCCCACGCGCAATCAGCCGGCTTCGCTCAACCGCCCGAACGGTCCCGTCCCCCATCCTAAAACGACAGCCGCAATGCAAACTGCATCTGCCGAGGCGTCGAAACCGTCGTCCGCACCTTTCCAAAATCCGGGCTCTCCAGGTTGCTCACCGGATCGCCCAGCGTCGGTGTGTTGGTCAAATTAAACGCCTCCCAGCGAACCTGCAAATTCCATCGCTCGGTCACTTTGAAATTCTTCATCAGCCCGGCGTCCACGTTGAACGGACTGTCCGTCGCCAATATCGACCGGCCCGCGTTGCCCAGACGCCATGTCCCGTCGGCATTGCGCGGAGAAGTAAACGCCGCCGTGTCGAACCATCGCTCCGCGGTCGGATTCTCAATCCGGGGATCGCGCACGCGGTCCGGCCACCAGTTGCCGATACCGGTCGAGCCTAACCGCTGCCGCGCATTTGGAACCGTGATCGTGAAGTAACTGCCGGTCTGCATCGAAACAAGCCCCGATAACTGCCAGCCCGCCGCGAGGCCATCCGCCCACCGGTTTCCCGTCTTCCACGGAAGTTCCCACACCGCGCTCGATACGAACCGGTGCCTTACGTCGAAATTGGAATGCCCGCGATTTTGATTGATATTCCGGAAATCCATCAGCCCGCCGCCGCCCGGTCCGAACTGCTCCGGAATGTTGTCGATCGAATGCGACCACGTATACGCCGCCGTCAGCGAATAGCCTTTCGCAAACCGTTTATCTAACTGCACATCGAGGCCATTGTAGTTTCCCTGCCCATACGGACTTACCAAGTCAATCGCGTTCCACTGCGGGATCGGACGCCGCTGCTGCTCCGTCGCCGGCGGGCCGATCGGGGATCCGTTCCAGTTGTACGTGCCCATGATGTAGTTCGAGGAGCTGCCCACATACGCCGTGGTCAACGACCAGCCCGGCAGCAGTTCCTGCTGCACCGCCAGATTCCACTGATACACCGTTGGCAGTGGGAAGCGATCCTGCCAGACGCTCCAGTTCAGTCCGTTGGGAGGCGTCTTGCCGTCGCCGAAAAAGTTGGCCGGCACGCCGTCCTGCAGACGCAGCGCGGGCCGTGCCGGCGTCGATTGCACGGTCACGCTCCGGTAGAACGGGAAGTTCGAAATCATCCGCGCATTCGCGCCTAGCGATCCCTGCCCCGCGTAGAAAATACCGGCGCCGGAACGGATCACCGTCTTCTGCCGCACTTGGTAGGCCAAGCCCAGTCGGGGCGCCCAGTTATTGGTGTCCGTCTCCACCAGCGAACGGCAGTTCCACGAGTCTCCGCAATGCCCTGCGTTCACAATGGCGTTGAAGTTCGTCCCGGGATTGATATTGATCTTCGATTGATTGTTGTGCTTTTCCCACCACGGGCTCGACAACTCATACCGCAGGCCAATGTTCATCGTCAGCTTGGAAGTAACCTTCCAATCGTCCTGCGCGAAGAACATGTAATTCCGGAATCGCATCTGGCCCGGAAGCAGCGTCGTCAAGTTGAAACTCGCGGGCAGGCCGAGCAGAAAATCGGCCATCGAGATCCGCGTGAACTGCCCGTCAAACTGGAAATTCCCATGCGCCGAATCGCCGCCGAAAATGTCGGTGCGGTTCCAGCGCAGATCAGCGCCGAACTTGAAGTTGTGATTCCCTTTGTACCAGCTCGTATTGTTCAGCCACTGGTGCAATTGATGGATTTTGAAATTCGGCATCGATCCCGGCTCGCCGAATCCTTCGTACCCAATCCCGCCGGCAAAACCGAGGCGCGCCAAGCCGAACAGCTTGTCCTGCGCAGGTATCCCCTTAATACCGTACTTCTCATTCACCGCCGCCATCGGCTCCTGCGACAGCTCGCGTTTGTTCACCTTCTGCCGCACGAAGCCATAGCGAAATTCATTCACCAGATTGGACCGGAAAATACGCGTCCAGGAGAAGACGCCGGAGTGCGCGTCGTCATCGTCGAAGGCCCGCTCATTCCCCGCCGCGCCGCGCGCCGGCAGCTCAAACACACTGCCGCGCAAGTTGTCCGTCCGGTTCTTGGAGAAGCGTCCGAAGATCTTATCTTTGCCTGTCAAATCGTGATCGATCCGCACATCGAACTGGTCGCGATCATTGTTCCATGGCGGATTGCGAATGAAGTTCTGCCTCGTGCCGGAGCCCGTAAAATTCGCCGCCGGCCAGAGTTCCAACAGCTTCACCGCCGTCGCATCCCAGCGCGCCCGCGGAATCGTATTGGCCGGAAAAGGCTGCCCCGTCGAGGGGTCAAGAATCGTCGCCAGCCGCGTCGCGAAAATGCCGCTCCGCTCCTCCGGCGTCGGCACAATGACGAAGTCCGACTGCGCCCGCCGTTGCCGCCGCGCTTCCCAGCTTCCGAAGAAAAACGTGCGGTTTTTCAGGATTGGTCCGCCAATCGTTCCGCCGAATTGATGCTGCTTCAACACCTCCGGGTCCGCTCGCCCGTCGCCGGTGCGGTCCACATAGGTGAACATGTCCCGCGCGTCCGTCTTGTCATTGCGCAGGTATTCGAACATCGTGCCGTGCAGCGCATTCGTGCCCGACTTCAAATTCACGATCATCACCGCGCCCGAGTTGCGCCCGAATTCGGCCGAGTAGTTCGACGTCTGTACTTTGAACTCCGCCACCGCGTCCAGCGAAGGAACAACGACCTGCGACTTCCGGTCCTGCATGCCCATCACGTTATTGTTGTTGTCGATGCCGTCAATGATGAAGTTGTTCTGAGTCGCCGGCTGGCCGTGGGCATTGAATCCGGACTCCCTATCACGCGACCGCGTGGCCGGCATCACCCCCGCCGTCATCCACGCCAACTGTTGAAAATTGCGCCCGTTCAACGGCAATTGCCGGATCTGCTTCTCGTCCACCACATGCGCCAGCGCCGCCGTCTCCGTGTTCAAAACCGGCGTCTCCGCCGTCACCGAAACGGACTCCGTCAGCGCCCCGATCTCCAACTGGAAATCCGCGCGCACGCGGTCCTGCGCCGACACATTGATCCCCGTCCACGTCGCCTTCTTAAACCCCTGCCGCTCCACCGAAACGTTGTATTGCCCAATGCGCAATGGACCAATGGTGAACGCACCGCTATCGGCGGTCACGGCATCGCGTTTCTCATTTGTTGCGGGGTTGACAATCAGTATCTTCGCGCCCGGAACGGCCGCGCCGGATTTGTCGGTGACCACGCCCGTCACCACGCCCATATCTTGTTGCGCGAGGAGCGCGCCCGCCGCCAGCATTGCCAAAACGTAAGGCCTCATAGTAGCCGCATTTTATCACCCCGTAGAACGCAATACCGGCCCACCGGGCACGGCTTGCCGGCAGCAGTCGTTCCCCTGCGCCGAAACCTTCGACGGTTCCGGCATCGGTGCCCGCGTAAGTAGCAGCGTAACCGGAACACAGCAACTCTGGTATGCTCCCGCATATGAGATTTCTGGTCTTCCTCCTCGCTTCCGCCGCTTACGCCCAAACCTCCTCCGGCTCCATTTCCGGCACCGTCTACGACCCCTCAGGAGCCGTCATCCCCGGCGCTCAGATCCGCCTCATCGGCACCGAAACCGGCGACCTCGTCCGGTCCCTGTCCACCGACAACACAGGCGCCTTCACCGCCCCGCTGCTCCGCCCGAGCAGCTACACCGTCGAAGCCTCGGCGCAGGGTTTCAAGACCCTGCGCCGCTCCGGCATCATCCTCCGTGTCGACGATATCTTGGCGCTCAAACTTACCCTCGACCCCGGCGCCACCACCGAATCCATCAACGTCACAGCCACCGCCGAACTCCTCGAAGAACGCTCGAACGCCGTCGGCCAGGTCGTCGACGAAAAAACAATGCAGCAGTTGCCCCTCAATGGCCGCAACTATCTCCAACTCGCCTCCCTCGCCGCCGGCGCTGTGCCCAGCCGCTCCCGCGACCGCACCATCTCCGCCTACGGCAACCGCGGCCTCCAAAACGCGTTTCTCCTCGACGGCGCCCGCAACCAAAGCTACCTCCGCGGCCTCGACAACCGCCAGCGCGACGCCATGCGCCCCCAACTCGAGGCCATCGCCGAGTTCAAAGTCCAAACAGCGAATTACTCCGCCGAATACGGCGCTTCGGCCGGCGCTGTCATTAACGTAGTTACTAAGTCAGGGTCAAATGAGATACACGGATCCGCCTTCGAATTCCTCCGCAATAACAAAATGGACGCACGCGATTGTTTCCTCCCTGCCTCCTCCAAACAACCTCTTTACATCCAGCACCAGTTCGGCGGCTCCCTCGGCGGGCCATTCATCAAGAACCGCGCCTGGTGGCAGGGCGCTTTCCAACGCACACACATCAGCGAAGGCGAGACGAACATCGCCACCGTCCCCCTCGCCGCCGAAAAGGCGGGCATCTACACCCTCCCTCTCCACGACCCCGCCACCACCCGCGCCAACCCCGCCGGCACCGGTTCCATTCGCGATTTATTCCCCAATAACACCATCCCAGCCGCCCGCTTTGACCGGGTCGGCAAGCCGCTCATGGACCGCTATCCCGCCCCCAACCTTCCAGGGACGGCCCGCAACTACGTCAGCAATCCGCTGCAAGCCACCCGCTCCAACAACGCCACCGGCCGCGCCGACCTCCGCGTCTCCGACAAGGATTCCGTCTTCTTCCGCTTCTCCCTCGATGACGGCAGCTACCAGCGGCTTCCTGTGCTGCCACTCGGCGCGCAGACGGGCACCAATCGCGAAACGCCCGCGCGCTCTTATGGCGTCGGCTACACCCGCATCATAAGCCCCAACATCGTCAACGAAGTTCGCTTCGCCTATAACTACATCGCCGTCAATCAGGACGGCACATTACCGTTGGAGAACTTGATCCCCGGCGCACTCGACCCCAGAGTCACTTCGTCCTTCCCCACCTTCGCCGCCGCCGGTTACGCCACGCTCGGCGACCAGCCAGCCGGCTTCTCCAATGTCCCCCTCTATAAAAGCTCCAAAGTCTGGAACTTCTCCGACAACCTGTCCATCGTGAAGAAAAAACACTCCATGAAAATGGGCGTCGATTTTCAGATTCTCGACATCCCCACTTTCGCGACCCTGAACGGCCGCGGCGCCTTCGGATTCACCGGTGTTTTCACGCAAAATCCCCAGCGGCGTCCCGGCTCCGGCTCGGGCCTCGCCGACCTCCTGCTAGGCCTGCCCAACTCCATCACCACCGGCTCTCCATCGGACGCCAAAGAGCGCGCCAATAACAATTACTTCTACTTCCAGGATGACTGGACTGTTACTCCAAAACTAACTCTCAATTTCGGCATTCATTATGAACTTACCCGGCCCTTCTGGGATCAAAACAACCGCCTTGCCAATCTCGTTCTCGACTCCGGCCATCCCCTCTACGGCCAGTATGTTCTCGCCGGGGATCCGCGCCTCCCCCGCTCGCTCATGGAGACAGATAAGAATAACATCGCACCCCGCTTTGGCTTTGCCTGGCGCCCCCCGCTGAATGGCACGGTGATCCGCGGCGGGTTCGGCATCTTCTTCGCGCAGGATGAGGCCGTCGGCGTCAGCCAGCGCATCACAAACAACCCGCCTTTCGTCGGCTTTGGCGGCCTCGGCATGGTCAGCGATCAGTTGAATGTTGCTTCAACGATTCCCCTGAGCTCCCCGCTCCCGGCGCGCCCGGCCAGTGTCGATCCGGCCGCATATAAGTTCGACCCTCGCGGTACAGTGCAGATCCGATCCTGGCAGACAAACTTCACCATGCCCTATGTCGCGCAATGGAATCTCAGCCTCCAGAAGGAACTGACGAAGACACTGGTTTGGGAACTGAACTATGTCGGTAACCGCGGCATCAAGTTACTCGGAGCTTATGAGGGCAACCAGCCCTTCCCCGGCCTTGGATCGGTGAATGACCGCAGGCCATTGGCGTCGATGACCCGCGGTTCCATCCTGCGCGTCGAACCCTGGGTCAACGCGACTTACCACGGCCTCTCCACGCGGCTGGAAAAACGGTTTGCCAAAGGGCTCAGCTTCCTGACCGTGTACACCTTCGGCCGCGCCCTCGACACCCAGTCGAACATGGACCTTTGCCAGGACTGCGCCGGTTCCAACGGTTTCGGCTCGGTTCAGGACACGCGCAATCGCCGCTTGAACTACGGCCTCGCCGATCATCACATCGCCCACCGCTTCGTCCTCAGCGGCAACTACGAACTGCCCTTCAACGCCCCCGGCGCGGCCGGCCATCTCATCCGCGGGTGGGCCTTGAGCGGCATCTCCACCATGCAGACTGGCCAGCCCATTACAGTAACGCTGAATTTCGACAACGCCAACACCGGAACCACAAACTGGCCCAACCGCCTCGCCTCCGGCAAGCCGTCGAATCAAAACATCAATAACTGGATCGACGCCGCGGCCTTCGCCTTCCCCGCCGCCTTCACATTCGGCAACGCCGGCCGCAACACCATGATCGGCCCCGGATTCCTCTCCACCGACATATCGCTCCATCGTAACTTCGGCCTGAAACTAACCGACCGCTCCCGCATCGAGTTCCGCGCCGAAGCATTCAACTTATTCAACACGCCCCAATTCGGTAACCCCAACGCCACGCTCGGCAACCCCGCTTTCGGAACCGTAGGCGGCACCGCGCGCTCAAATAGACAGATGCAGCTTGGGCTGCGAATGTTATTTTAGATCAATGATTGGCCGCGCGGTTAGCCACTACCCCCTGCGCCAAACCTGCCAACTGGCAACTTCGCACCACCGGCAAGGCCGGCCACTCCGGGGGCATTTTCAACGATCAAATGGGTTCCGGCGCCGTCTACGAAATCAGCCGAATTATCAATGAGTTTCAACTGACTCTCCGCGAACCTAATATGACTTTCCATGTCGGCATGTTACTCGGCGGCGCCAACCCGAAAGCCGACCCATCCGGCTCCGGCACCACCGCCCAATTGACATTCGAAAACGGCTACCCGCCCATGGCCCCAACCCCTGGAAATAAGCGTTTTCTTCAACTTTTCAACGAATCCAGCCGCGCCGCCGGCATCCTCGAAGCCGGCGAAATCCACCCCATGCTCCGCGGCGCCGGCGCTCACGCCCCCGGCGAGTCCGTCGACGTCGAACGCATCCGCCGCCAAGCCAAACGCGCCGCCCTTCTCATCCGCCGTCTCGCTCAATAGAACGACACTACTTACGCTGCGCACACCTCGCGTCATCCCTCGCTACATAATACGACTTGTAATTCGATGCCTTCGGATCCATACACCCCTTCA
>SHUN01000138.1 GCA_009697495.1 Bryobacterales bacterium
CCTACCCCCGAATCGCGTCCAACATCCGCACGGTCTCCGCCCGCAGTTCAAACGGCACCAACGCCGCATTCACCGTCTCCAGCCGGTCCTCATACGCCGGAAACTCCACAATACTCTGCAATCCAACGTGGCGCAGATCCGGGTTCACCGGGAAAGGAAGGCCGGCGAGCGATTCCAACACTTCCTCCAATTGCCGCGATTCCACTTGCAAACGTACTAACAGCAGTTCGCCATTCTCGCGTGAGCTCAACACTGTCGACATACCTGTCTCCTTGAATCTGCAAACCGGCTTTCAGGGAGAGAAAGAGGTAGGTCCTGAGGGAGGCCCGATTCGCGTTTAGCACTTTTTCCCGTGGTTGCAAGTAGCTTGGCTCAGCCAAAAACTGATGCCTAAATCACTCCACGTGCCATCAGCCTAACACTGGTTTTTCATCAGCGCAAGTAAATAGATTGCTTGGTTTCCGTTGGGAAAAAACCCTATGCTTTCCCCAACCGCGCGCGGCTATCCACTCGCCCTACGCGCGTCAGCAGGTACTCCACTTCCTGCTTCGCCAACGCCGTCAACCCCGGCCCCGGCTTCCGCTGCGCGTCCGACGCAATCATCCCCCTCCGCATCATCACATATTTCCGAACCGCCAATCCCACGCCCGGCTGCTGCTCATAACGCAACAACGGCAAATGCGCGTCGAACAGGTCGTGCGCCGCGTCCCGCTCTCCGGCTTTCTGCATCCTCACCACATCGGCAAGCATGTCCGGAAACGCATATCCGGTCATCGCCCCATCCGCGCCGCGCTCCATTTCAAAATCCAGGAACAATCCGCCATTCCCGCACAGAATCGAAATCGCCCGCATCGATCCGTCGCGAGTAAACTCCCGCAACGCCGAGATCTTCTCCAGCCCCGGCCAGTCTTCATGTTTCAACATCACGCACGATGGATTCTCGCCCATAATCCGCCGAATCACTCCCGGCGTCATCACCACCGTCAACGTCAACGGATAATCCTGCAGCACCCACGGCACGTCCGGCCCAATCGCCTCCACCGCTTGCTTGAAATAAGTAACAATCTGGTCGTCCGTCCGCAGCGACGGCGGCGGCGCGATCATCACTCCCGCCGCGCCCGCATCCATCGCCGCCCGCGTCAATGACGTCATCGCCGCAAATCCCGGTGACGACACGCCGACAACCACCGGTATCCCGGGCGCCCGCTGAATAAACCGCGTTGCCACCGCGATCGCCTCGCTCTGCTCCAACTTCGGCGCTTCGCCCATAATTCCCAGCACCGTCAAACCAGTCGCCCCGGCGCGGAGGTAAAAATCGGTCAGCACGTCAATCGAGTCGAAGTCAATCCGGCCATCGGTGAAGAATGGGGTTGGCGCAATCGGGTAGAGGCCCTGGGCGGTGTTATCGAGAAGCATTCAAGGACCATTATCACCCCATTTGATACGATGGCGGTCAGTATGAATCGCCGCTACTTCTTCTTCGGTTCGGTCCTCGCCGGCGCTGTGCCCGCCGCTGGTTTCGGCAGCGTCCCCTCGCTTCGCGCCCTCGGCTACAAGCCGTACTACGACAAGTTGAACGTCGCCGCCATCGGCTGCGGCGGCCAGGGCGGCGTCATCCTCAACAACGCGGCCCAAACCGAAAACATTGTCGCGCTCTGCGATGTCGACGAGAATCGTGCCGCCGCGAACTTCCAAAAATTCGCAAAGGCACCCAAGTACAAAGACTTCCGCGTCATGCTCGACAAAGAGGGCAAGAACATCGACGCGGTCACCATCGGCATCCCCGACCACATGCACGCCACCGTGGCCCTCAACGCCATGCAGCGCGGCAAACACGTCTATGTTGAGAAGCCCCTCACGCGCACCGTCTGGGAAGCCCGCCTCCTCCGCGACGCCGCCGCGAAGTACAAAGTCGCTACCCAAATGGGCAACCAGGGCTATTCTCACGAAGCCATCCGCGCCACCGCCGAAATGATCTGGTCCGGCGTCATCGGCGATGTAAAGGAAGTCCACGCCAGCTCCACCCCCGGCACCCATCCCACCGGCCTCCAACAAATGCCCCCGGAATCCTCCGTCCCTGCAAACGTCGATTGGGATCTCTGGATCGGCTCCTCCAACATGCGCGCCTTCAGCCCCGATTACGTTCCCTACAACTGGCGCGGATTCTTCGATTTCGGCACCGGGCAATTAGGCAACTGGGGCATCCACGCCCTCGGCCCCGTGAATCTCGCGCTGCAACTCGGCGCCCCCAGCAGCGTCGAACTCTTAACGCAAGAAAACCAAAGCAAGTGGACGTTTCCCAGTAAAGCCGTCATCCGTTTCGATTTTCCCCAACGCGGCGGCCTCGCCCCCGTCTCTGTCTTCTGGCACGACTCCGCGTCGCCCAATGATGCCGATGCCTACAAAATCCCCGGCGCCGAAAATGAACTCGTACTTCCGCGCAGCGGCAATCTCAGCGAGAAGGGCCGCGGCGCTGCTCCCCGCCCCGGTGGCGGCGGCCCTCCACGCCGCCCCGCCGGCGCGCGCCGCATCGGAGCCGGCGGTCCCGACGTGAAGGTGTACGGCTCCCAGGAACCGCCCAGCCCCCCGCAACCCGGCGTCCTCAGCGGCAACGGGGCCGTCTTCGTCGGCTCCAAAGGTCTTCTCTCTACCGTCGAACGCGGCGAAGGCGTCAAGCTGCTCCCCGAAGAACGCTGGAAGGATTACACCCTTCCCCCGCAACTCCTCCCTCGCTCCCCCGGCCACATGCTGGACTGGGTCCGCGCCTGCAAAGGCGGCGAAATGTCCGTCTCCGATTTCAGCATCTCCGTCCCCTATGTCGAATGGGTCCTCCTCGGCGTCATCGCCTTCCGCGTCCCCGGCAAGCTGATGTGGGACAGCAAGATGATGCGCTTCACCAACAACGAAGAAGCCAACAAACATCTGAAACCCATCATCCGCAAAGGCTGGGAATTGAAGTTATAGCCGCCCCATCCCCCGGAAACGTCTAAACTGGTGGTAGTGGCAAATTACAAAATTGAAGATGTTGAAGGAATTGGACCCGTCATCGGAGCAAAGCTCCGCGATGCCGGCGTCTCGAACACGGACCAATTATTGGCCAACGCCAAAACTCCCGCCCAGCGTCAGGCGCTTTCCGAAGCCAGCGGCCTGTCGGAAGACCGGGTACTCAAGTTCGCCAACATGTGCGACCTCTATCGTATCGGCGGTGTCGGCTCCGAATTTGCTGAACTGCTCGAAGCCGCCGGCGTCGACACGGTTCCCGAACTCGCCCAGCGCAACGCGGAGAATCTCTCCAAACGCATGGCCAAACTGAATCAGGAAATGGACCTCACCCGCCACGTCCCGTTGGAATCCCAGGTGACTCGTTGGGTGGAGCAGGCTAAAATTCTTCCGCGTATGCTCGAGTACTAGCGGCCAGCGGACACACTCCGCCGCCTACGCATAGGGGATGTCCACTTCGGCGTCATTGCCGGGTTTGGAAGCCTTCACCGCCCTGACCACTCGCGAAACGTGCCGCTCGATCAGACTCCAGCGCCCCTTTCCGAGAACGATCACCGGCATGTGACGAATATCGCGGTTCAGTCCGCATCCAACGAATTGGGCCATTACACGATAGCCCAACTGCAATTGGGGAGTTACACCGTTCGCGTCAACGCGCCCGGCTTCAAGGCTTTCGTTTTCTCGCGCTTTCGCCGAACGTTCTTGCAGGCCGGCGGCGGCAGCAGCACCATTCGTTTTGCCGGCAGCCGCGGAAACTAATCGAACTGGGCGCTCGACGGAAAAGGTCTACCGCATGAGCGACGTGCACGCCACGATTCCGCACTTGATGGGGCTGAACGACCTGCGCTTGATGCATTATCATGCCGGGCGCTATCTACGATTAACGGACACCGGTGGTGAGATTATCCGGGACGCGGTGGCGGAGCGGAGGCCCCACGCTTACCGGGCGATACCGCTCAATTTGCGGTTTGCCGTCGCGAACGGACCGAGACCGATACCCAGCACCTCATCCGTCAGCGTATGGTAGAGCTCGGCCACTGTTCCATTCAAGCGGCTGTGTAATCCAGTTTGCAACCGGCCGGAGTGACCCGCAAGGATGATCGGACAATTCGTATTTTTGTGCGGATTGGCCTCGGCGTGTTCGTGAACAAACGCCAGCAGCGTGTGATCCAGCAGATTGCCATCACCCTCGGGAATCGACTTGAGCTTGGCCAACAGGTAAGCAAATTCCTCGACATGCCATTTGCAGATGTCTCGTAGGATCCGCTGTCCGGCGGCCCCGTCGGCGCCGGGGGCAAGTCCGTCGCGATGGGTGTAGTCATGATGCCGCGCCGCCGTGTAGCCGAGCCAAGGGAAACGCGCAATGCCTTGACACTTGGTGAGCATGTAGGAGGCGACGCGCGTCTGCCGAGTGGCGAAAGCGTAAGCCAACAGATCGCTTTGCAGCTTGGCGACCCTGGGCCAGTCCCTCATATCGCCCTCAAAATCTTCCGGCGACATGCGGAGCGCATAATCGTGCGGCAGGCCGGAAATCGCCCGTTCCAGATCGCGGACCCCGGTCAGATGTTCTTCCACCCGGAGGGCGTCTTCCTTCGGCAGCGCCTTCTTCAACGTTGCCGCGTCCTCGCGTACGGTATCGAGGATGGTGCGCTTACGATTCACCCAGCCTTCTTCGTGAACGCCGAACAACCGGTCAAACAGCTTGTGCGGAATCTCTTCCGGGGGCAGTGGCCGGTCCGCCGCCGCCCAGGTCATATTTCGTTGCATCGACCCGCCGAACGACTCCTGCGAAACCCCGATCTGCAGCGACCGGAATCGCGATTGGTTGCCCATTTTTCCAGCGACCAAATAATCGAGAGACGGACCGCCCGCGCCCCGCCCCGTGAAGGGCATACAGGTCAAAATACCGCTGGTGGAATGAGGGTGCGTGCCTCCCCGTCCCGCCGCATTGTCCAAGCCCGTAATGACGTGGATATCATTGCGCAGCCGGGCCAGCGGGGTAAGGCACGCCGGCAACTGAAAGTCCGGGCCGGTCTCCGCCGGAATCCAATAGCGCTCTGGAATACCGTTGCCGTTGTACCAGAGCACGAAACGGCTTTCGATCGGTGTCTCCTTCGCCGCCGCGTACGCCGTTCCATTTGCATTGAACATGGAAATCAGCGGAGGCAGCCCGATGGCCACCGGCAGCTTTGCGAGCGTACAGCCTGAAAGAAAAGTCCGGCGCGATAAACGCGTTCGTTTCGTGATTACCGATGACATTTTTTGCCTCTCATTCCCATAGTACACGCAGCTCCGGCCGTGCTTGGCGAAGTACGGCGATGCCCTCCGCCGTCACCTTCGTCCCGTGCAGATCCACCCGCCGAAGACTCTTCCACCCAATCAAATTCCGCAAAGCTCCATCGGCGACGTCCGGGCAAAATTCAAGCCCAAGCTCCTCGATCCCAGGCATCGTGGCCAGCACCGCCAGGTCTTTATCCGGGAATGAAGAATGCCCCAGCCGTAGGCCGCGCAGTTGCCGGAGCGATGCAATCGCTTCGATTCCCCGCTGGCTGATTTTGGAAGGCGAACCGTGGCGTTTGCCGCTCAGGTCAAGATGCGAGAGGGTGGTAAACTGTCGCAGCGATTGGAAGCCAGCTTCGGAGATTCGAGTGTTTCCCATCGCAAGCGTTTTCAGCTTCCGCGCCGCCGTCAGGGCATCCACCCCAACATCGCCCACGATTGAATCGGCAATATCGAGAAATTCAAGATCGGGAAGAGCAGCCGCCGCTGCCGCCGTCTCATCGCTGACCAAAGTGCCGCGGAGGTTGAGCCGCTGCAAATTCTTCCAGTGCTTAATCACCGCATGGGCCGGATCGCCGATCTTCTCGGCGTAAGCAAGATTGACGTCCCGAAGGCCAGTGGCCGATTTCAGATACGCCATGCCTTGGTCGGTAATTCTGGTTTGCGAGAGATCGAGACGCCGCAGTTGAGGAAGCCGGCCTATCTCCAACAGATCCCCGTCGGTCACCCAACTCGCGCGCAGATACAGTCCGGTAATCTGACCGCCGGCATCGCGGTCGACGCGTCCCCCAAGAGCGTCGATGAGACTGCCGATAGCGAACAGAGCCAGTAACATATTTTTAGATCCCCCGCCGGCCGGCCGACTCTAGCTGCCAGGCGATCTTGCATTCCGGTAACGCGGCCGCAAGCCGTTTGGCGCCATCTTCGGAGATCTGCGTGTGGTAGAGATCGAGTGACTTCAAACTAGCCAGCGATTGCAGCGCGGCCACGCCGAGGTCGGTGACTTCGGTGTGGTCCAAAGTCAACTCGCGCAAGTGGGACGAGCCACGAAGCAGCTCCAGCGTCTTGTCCGAAGTTTTCGTGTAGTTCAACTTCAACACCGTGAGATTTTTGAGCGCGGATAAAAAGGGAAGGCCTGCGTCCGTAACCCGGGTGCTGATCAGTTCCAGACGTTCCAATCCCGCCAGCGCCCGCAGTTGGGGAACCCCTTTGTCTGTGAATCGCCCATAATTTAGCCGCAACTCGCGCAGGGATTGCAAGGCGGCGAGGTGGGGTATTCCCGCATCTCCGGTATCGGTCCCATTCAGGTCCAGAACGCGCAGCTTGGTCAATGAACGCAGGCGCTGCAAGCCGTCGTCTCCCACGTCCGTATCGGCCAGGTTAAGCGTCTCGAGATTTGGAAGTTTCTCTATAAATGCCATCGCGGTGCTGTCGATGGTGGTTCCTTTCAGATCCAGATCCGTCAGCGCAGGCAGGCTCTCCAGATATTTCAGTCCTTCGCCATTCACCTTTGTGTTCGATAGGCGAAGACGCCGGAGCCGGACAAGCCCGGAGAGGTGCGCCAGGCCGCGGTCGGATACCATCGTGGCGCCGAGATTCAGGTCTTCCAGACTCTTGAGGCGGGCGATAGACGCCAAACCCAGGTCGCTCAGATCCGTTGCTTCCAGACTTAGACTTTTGATTGCGGCGAGGGAACTCAGATGGCGAAGCTGCTGGTCGTTAACCAGAGTGGACCCGAGCGATACGGAATCGATCCGGCCCTTTACGATTTTCGTGCTGCCGCCGGAAGCCTTTATCCACGCGGCAATCGCCGCTTCACCGGCACCGGCCGGCCGGGATGGACCCTTCCGGCCAACCGGCGGCGGGGCGGCATCAACGAACTGCAATCGGCACTTCGGAAGCGACGCCCGCAGACCCTCGACACCCGCGCGGGTCACTCCGCTGTAGCGAAGATCGACGGTCGTCAAGTGCGGCAGCTTACCCAGCTTCTGGAGTCCGGCATTGGAGATCTTCGTCCGGT